>DASXDB010000060.1:0-9674 GCA_036490895.1 Gaiellaceae bacterium | reverse complement strand
CGTCCCGTTCACCGTCAACGGGCTCGCCGTGCGCGAAGCCTTCTTCGTCAGCTTCCTCGGCACGCTGCACGTCCCGGCCGATCCCGCCTTCGCGACCGGCTTCCTGTTCTATCTGCTCTCGCTCGCGAGCGCGATCCCGGGCGCGATCCTGCTCATGACCGGCGCGGTGCCGGTGCGCCGCAAGGACATGAGCGCGAAGATCCGAACCTGAGGGACGATGATCGAGAGCAAGCACGTGGCGGTCGTGATCCCGGCATACAACGAGGAGAAGCTCCTCGAGACGACGGTTGCAGGGATTCCGGCCTTCGTCGACCGGGTCTACATCGTCGACGACGCCTCACGCGACGCCACGGTCGGCAGAGCGCACACGGCCGCGTCCGCCGACCCGCGCATCACCGTGATCGTCCACGAGCGCAATCGCGGCGCGGGCGCCGCCGTCGTGACCGGGTACAAGCGCGCGCTCGAAGACGGCGCCGACATCGCCTGCGTGATGAACGCCGACAACCAGATGGACCCGGCCGAGCTGTCGGCGCTCGTCATGCCCGTCGCGAACGACGAGGTCGACTACACCAAGGCCAACCGGCTCTTCACCGGCGAGGCATGGGACCTGATCCCTCACTACCGCTATCTCGGGAATGCCCTTCTGTCGCTGCTGACGAAGATTGCGTCCGGCTACTGGCACGTCGCGGACTCGCAGGCCGGGTACACCGCGATCAACCGGCGCATGCTCGAGCTCGTCGACCTCGACAACGTGTATCCGCGCTACGGCTACCCGAATGACATGCTCGTCCACCTCAACGTGTGGTCGGCCCGGGTGCGCGACATCCCGTCGCGGCCGATCTACGGCGTCGGCGAGCAGTCGGGGATCAAGCTGAGGTCGGTCGTGCCACGGATCTCGTGGCTGCTGATGAAGGGGTTCGTCTGGCGGATGGGCCATCGGTACGTGATCCGCGACTTCCATCCTCTGGTGTTCTTCTACATGGCCGGCTTCTTCAGCTTCCTGATCGGGCTCACGCTCGGCAGCTACACGATCGCCCGCCACTTCTCGGGCAACCCGCCGACGCCGGGGTTGGCCACGATCGTCGCGCTGATGATGACCTTCTCGCTCTTGTTCACGCTGTTCGCGATGTGGTTCGACATGGAGACGAACAAGGATCTGAAATGACGCGCGTCGTGGTCGCGGGCACGTTCGCCGCCGACTACAGCCGGAACCAGATCGTGCTCGGCCTCCTGCGAGACATCGGCTTCGAGGTCGACGTGATCAGGTTCGATCTCTGGGGAAGCGACCGGCCCGCACTGCTCGCACGGCGCAAGCTGCCTCTCGCCGGGCGTGCAGTCGGCGTCTACGCGCGGCTCGCGTGGCGTGTGCTGCGGACCCCGAAGCCCACACTCTTCGTCGTTCTCTACCCGGGCCAGCTCGATGTCCGGCTCGTTTCTCTGATCGGCCGGCTGCGACGGGTTCCCACCGTCTACGACCACTTCATCTCGCTCGAAGAGACCGTCGTCGGCGATCGCGGCCTGCGTGACGAGAAGTCGACGCTCGCGCGCCTGCTCGGGCGGATCGATCGCGGCGCCTGCCGAGCTGCAAGCGTCGTCCTCGCCGACACGCCCGCCGACGCCGACTTCTTCGCAGCACGCGCGGGCATCGACCCCACCCGGGTACGCGTCCTGTGGGTGGGCGCCCAGGATGTGTTTCGGCCTTCTGCTGTGACGCCGGAACGGCGCCTCGTGTTCTTCCACGGCACGTACATCCCGCTTCACGGCATCGACACGATCGTCCGTGCGGCGAAGCTGCTCGAGGACGACGACATCCGGTTCCGCCTGCTCGGACGCGGGCAGGAACGACCGGCGATCGAGCAGCTCGCAGCGCGCCTCGACGTCCCAAACGTCGAGTTCGCCGAGCCCGTCCCGCTCGCGGAGCTCCCGGGGCAGATCGCTCGAGGGGAGCTCTGCCTGGGCATCTTCGGCACCACCGCAAAGGCGTTCCGAGTCGTCCCGAACAAGGTCTTCGAGTACCTGGCCGTCGGACGCCCCGTCCTCACCGCGGACACGCCGGGCATTCGCTCGGGCTTCTCGACAGAGCTTGCACTCGTCGAGCCGGGCAACCCGGAGGCGCTCGCGACTGCCGTGCGCCGGCTTCTCGGCGACCCGACCGAGCTGGAGCGGCTCGCGGCGGCCGGGCGCGCGCGCTTCGAGCGCGACTACAGCCGGCCCGCGCTCGGACGCATGCTGCGCGGCTACGTCGACGAGCTGACGGGCTCGGGCTCATAGGGCTTGCGCCCGAGCCCGAGCAGATTCGTGCCGTGCGTGGTCGTGCAGTGCTGGAGGAGCGCGAACGGCCGCAGCGCCGCCTGAACGGACGCCGACCGCAGGCCGCCTCGCGGCTGATGGAACAGTCGGCCGCTAGCCTCCGTCCGCATCTGAAAGGACTCGCCGGCGGAGTCGACGCCACGGCGGTGCGCAACGGCGACTCTCACGACTTCGAGGAGATAGCTCAGGGGCCACCCGTACGCGATCGAACGAGCATCGAGCCCTGCTTCGGTCAGGCGCTCCGTGAGCACGTCCGGGTCGTACCGCCGGAAGTGCCCGGCGAGCTCGTCCCAGATCGAGTACCGGCGCTGCCAGGCGGGGACCGAGACGAGAAGCATGCCTCCGGGACGGAGGCGTGCCGACCATTGCCGGAGCGCTCCCAGGTCGTCTTCGAGATGCTCGAGCACCTCGAACGCACAGACCAGATCGAACGTCACGGGCTCCGGCAAGAGCTCGGCAGGGTCACCGAGAATCACGTCGCCCTGAAGCCCGGCAGCCGCGAGACGTCTGCGAGTCGCCTCCACCGCCTGCTCGTCGAGATCGGCGCCGGTATAGCGATACCGGCGCGCCAGGCGGACCGCGAAGGCGCCCTGGCCGCACCCGATCTCGAGCACGTCCGTCGCGCTGCGGGGGAGAAGACGCGAGACCCGATCCCAGCGCAGAAAAGCGTTCGGCGGCAGCGGAGGATCGGTCATCCACGCACGGTTCTCGGTTAGCGGAGCGCGTCCTCCCACTCTCCCGCGAGCAACCGCGGCACGAGATCGTCGAGCAGCCGCAGCGTCATCCCCCAGAGCACGCGCTCGCCGACCGGGATGCCGTCGACCAGCAGGCCCTCCGGCCACAACGCATTCGTGAACAGATGCTCGCGGCGGATCGCCGGGTCCCAGAGCTCGGCGACGGTCGGAGTCAGCACCTCGACGACCTCTTCGCGGTTCGGCCGCCACTCGACGCCGTCCGGGATGCGGCCGAGAAACGCGAAGACCTCCATGTTCGTCGGGCCGCTCCGGACCGGCGACAGGTCCGCGATCACGGAGACGCAGGATGGATCGAGGCCGATCTCCTCCTCGGCCTCGCGGAGCGCGGTCGCGACGAGGCTCTCGTCCTCGTCGTCGACGCGTCCTCCCGGGAACGCCAGCTGGCCACCGTGGTGGCCGCGGTCGGTGCGGACGATCAACACGATGCGCAATGCACCGGCAACGTCGCGGTACACGGGCGCGAGAACGGCGGCGCGCGCGTCAGTGCTGAACGTCGTCACCGGGCCAGGTGTCGCCCACGAGATAGCCCTCGGGGTACGGATCGCGATCGTCGACGTAGAGCTCGGCCCGACCGGTGATGAACGCGCTGCCGCGAATCGCCGGGACGATCCGGTCCCCCTCCTCGGCGACGATGCGCCCGTCGAACGTCGAGCCGATCACGGACGCATGGGTCATGGCGTCGCCTACGCGCATCATCCCGCGCGCGTGCAGCGTCGCCATTCGCGCCGAGAGGCCGGTGCCGGTCGCCGATCGGTCGAGCCGCCCCGGCGCGACGACGACGGCGTTGCGAGACACCGCCCCCACTCCCTGCCACGGCCCCGCGAGCTGGACGATCGACACGTCGCCGGAGAGCTGCTTGCGCGCCGCGACGCGGATCGCCTCGCCGGCGGCACATAGGTCGCTCGCCTCGTTCGGCACCAGCTCGAATCCGATCGCCGACGCGTCGGCGATCGCGTACCACATGCCTCCGAACGCGACGTCGACGGTGAGCGAACCGAAGCCGTCGACGTCGAGAACAGCGTCGAGATGCCTCGCATACGACGGGACGTTCGTCAGCTCGACGCTCTCGACGCGCCCGTTGCGACATGCGCAGCGAGCCTCGACGACCCCGGCGGGCGCCTCGAGCCGCAGGATCGTCTCCGGCTCACGCAGCTCGACCATGCCGGTCTCGAGCAAGACCGTCGCGACGCAAATCGTGTTCGAGCCCGACATGAGCGGATACTCGGTCGGCTCCATGATCACGTACCCGTAGTCGCAGTCGGCGCGCGTCGAAGGGACGATCAGGTTCGCGTGCGTCGCGACGGAGCCGCGCGGCTCACGCAACAGGAAGCGACGCAACCGGTCGTCCGCTCGAAGCGTCTCCATCTGCTCGCGCACGGTCGCACCGGCCGGCGGATCGACGCCGGCGACGACGACGTTCCCGACCTCGCCGCCCGCGTGACACCCGACGACGGTGATCGAGCGTGCGACACCCACGCGTCGACACTATCGATTGAAAGTGTGCGCGCAGGCCTCCCGTAACCGCAGAGTGGAGGTCAAGGGAGCGGCCTGCGGCGTGCCTGCTCCGACCAGCCTCGGTCAACCTGCGCGCGCGGTCCCAGTCTGCCGCCCGGCCCCTCGAGATGCACTAGCCCGTTGGCTGGTCGCTCCCAGCCGCCCGGATCGAGTAGGAGTGAAGTCGGGGATCGCGGGGAACAGGCCCGCCACGATGAGCGAGGTCGAGCGGCGGAAAGCCGCCAACGAGGCGGTGTTCAGAAACGTGAACGAGCGGATCCAGCAGCTCCAGCATTCGTTTGCGGTGGCCGAGCACGAGCCGCTGCAGATGATCTGCGAGTGCGACCGCCTGGACTGCATGGAGCGAGTGGCCGTGAGCGTCGACGCGTATGAGCTCATCAGATCGCGGCCCGATCAATTCATCATCAGCTCGGGACATGAGGACACCGCCGTCGAGGAAGTAGTGAGCGTCACGTCGGAGTTCACCGTCGTGCGCAAGGAGCAGGGCGACCCGCGGGAGGTCGCGGTCGAGACCGACCCGCGCTGAGACGCGTCAGTGCACGTGCAGCACGAACCGCCGTGGGTGATGATCCGGCGGCTCGACGCGGAGCGTGAGGTTCCCGCGCCGCTGCGGCCTGATCAGGAAGCGGTAGTTTCCCCGGCTGTCGGTCCGCGTCGAGCTGATCGTGTGCCACGGGCCGATCCCCCAACGGCCCTCGACGACGACCTTGCCGACGGCCCGAGTCTGCTCGCCCGGAACCGATCCGGTTCGTCCCGTCACTGTGAACGTCGATCCGAGCTGCATCGAATAGCCCTGGGCCGCGGCCGCGAGGGCGGGCACGGCGAACGAGGCAGCGAGCACCGCCAGGACGACGACGGAGAGACGGCGGCGGCGCATGTCGTCGCCGCCCATCCTAAGGGTCCGACCGTCGCCCGTCGGCGCCGGGTAGACGCTCGTGCTCGATGCACAGATCGCCGAGCGTGAACGTTCCACACCCAGGATGGCCGCAGACCCTCGACATGGCCATTTCCGGAACCTACGACAGGGACGGCCCGCCGGGAACACCCGGGTCAGGGTCGTACCGTAAGACGTGCGGAAACTCCGAGATTTCCGCCCCCGCAGCGCGCGGTCAGGACGTACGTCCTGGGCGCCCGCGTCGTCGGGATCCGAGTGGTCGCCGAGAACCGACCGGCGGCGCCGACCTGCGCGAACACCGCCGCCACGCCGGCGAAGCTGTGGGTCGCGGCGAACGCGTGCGAGATGACCGTCACCTGATCGCCTGCTGTGCAGCCGCCCGCGACGCCGCTCACGAGTACGGTGGCACCGCGACGAACGGTGCCCGGCGTGACCGTCAGGGCGGTGGTCACCGCCGAGGACCGTCGGCTCACGTCCAGGCCGCTCGCGACTGCGGTGGCCACTCCTTCGCCCAACCCGCTCGCGCTCGAGGCGCTCAGCACATACGCGCGGCCGCGCGCGTCCTTCACGCAACGCCAGGCGACCCCCGTGCCGGCCGACCAGTACACCTTGTTGCCGGAGAGCTGAAGCGTCTTGTCGGGTGTCGCGAACACGGTGCAGTCACCCGAGTACCGCTGCGCCTGCCAGACGAACGTCTTCTTCGTCCACTGCCACACGCCCGCCCTGATGCGAACGCGGTTCGTGAACGTGACCGTCAGCTTTCCGTTCGCGACGGCCGCTCCCGAGCGGTAGCGGTAGAAGTCCGGCGTGCGCGCCGGCAGGAACAGCACGCCGCCGCTCTCGGTCGCAAGCTGCGCGCGCAACGTCAACGGCACGTAGCTCCACGCCGGCGTGAATCCCGCGCGCGCCGTACCGCCGGCGACGGCGAGGCCGGTGACGACGACCGCAGCGAGAGCGCGCCGATTGTTCACGGCCGGAACGTACGCCCGATCTGTTTCGCCGCTGTCAGGAAACGGTTCGCATCTCAGGCGGCCGTTGGCCGCCGCGACGGAGGCCGCGAAGGTCGATCACGATCGCGCGGCGACGGCGAAAGAGCGATCGGCGTGATCGCCGTCTCGCGACCGGCTGGAGGACTCCGGCATACATGCCAGAGCGTTTCGCGCTGAGGTCTGTCAGTCCTGCAGCGTCAGGCGAGGCGGAGCGAGGTGTCGGTCACCTCGTCGCCGGTGCGCATGAAGAGCTCGATCGCCTCGGTGCGGCTCTCGACGCCGAGCTTGCGAACGACGGCGGCGATGTGCACCCGAATCGCGGTCGGCGAGAGCGTGAGCTTCTCCGCGACCTGCCTGGTCGAGAGGCCGCTCGCGATCAGGTTGAGCACCTCCCACTCGCGGCTCGTCAACCGTGCGTTCGCGCCGAGGATCGTCCGGCGTCGCGGCTCGGTCGTGCGGAGTCGCTGGACGACGCTGCCGGTGAGGCGCCGCGGCATCGCGAACGTGCCGCGGTAGACGTCCATCAACGCATTGGGCAGCCAGCTGAGCACGGCGGACTTGAGCAGATAGCCGGAGACCCCGAGCTCGAGCGCCTCGAGCAGCTCCTCCTCGCCTTCGCGCATCGTGAACATGACGACGTCCGCGCCGGGCAGCCGGGCCTTGATCTCCCACGCGGCGGCCAATCCCCCGCCCGGCATGGCGACTTCGAGCAGGCAGAGTTCGGGGACGGAGTCGATCACGGCGGCGATCGTCTCTGCGGCGTCACGGGCGGTGGCGCAGACTTCGAAGCGGCCGTCCTGCTCGAGCACACGGGTCACCGCGCGCTGCGAGAACACATCCGGGTCGCCGATCAGAACCCGAATCTTGGGCGGCCGCATGCTCTCGTCGTCGTCGTACCGCAGTTCGTTGTCGTCCGCCAATGCCCGCCCCGTCGAGTCGCCGCTACTCGTCGAATCCTCATCGAAAATGAGGGAATCTGCCCAGAGCCGAACGTCTAGGAGCCGCCAGCCGAACCGCGCGGATCCCTCGGACGGGTGACCCCGAAGGGGGCTTTCCGAAGCGCCACGTAGGATTCGCCGCGTGCTCAAGGTCGTAATCGCCGATGACCATCGCCTGATCCTCGACGGGATCAAGAACGCCCTCGTCGAAGACGGCGGCTTCGAGATCGTCGGCGAGGCGACGAGCGGCGAACGCGTCCTCCCCCTGGTTGCGCAGCACAATCCCGACCTCGTCGTGCTCGACCTCCGAATGCCGGGCATGGACGGGCTCGCGTGCCTCGAGCAGATCAAGAAGCGGCACGACCACGTCAAGGTCGTCGTGCTGTCCGTATCGACCGACGAGCGCGTGATCGAGTCGGTGCTGACGCGGGGCGCCAGCGCCTACATCGTCAAGAGCGTCAACCCGGTCGATCTCCCGGCGGCGCTCCGCCAGGCGGTCGCCGGAACGGTCTTCACCGCGATCGGGCTGCCCGATGCGTCCGCACCCGGCGCCGCGAAGGAAGCGGGCCTGACCGACCGTGAGCTGGCGATCCTGTCCGCGCTCGCGCGCGGTCTGTCGAACGGCCAGATCGGCAAGGAGCTCTGGATCGCAGAGCAGACGGTGAAGTTCCACCTGACGAACATCTACCGAAAGCTCGGCGTCGCGAACCGCACCGAGGCTGCGCGCTTCGCCTATCAGGAAGGGCTCGTCACGAGCCCCATGCTCGACCGCGACGAGACCTAAGCGACGGTCCCGAGCGGACGCCACGCGGGGATCGACACGAAGACGGTCGTCCCGAGGCTCGGCATGCTGTCGATCGAGAAGACGCCCCCCAGCAGGCGCACTCGCTCGTTCATCCCGACGATCCCCAGCCGTCCGCGCCGAGCGGCGGCCGACGCGGTGGCGCGCAGATCGAACCCGCGACCGTTGTCGGCGATCCGAAGATCAATCCCGTCGTCCGTCGCTCGAAGGTCGACGTGCACTTCGGTCGCCTCGCTGTGGCAGCGGACGTTGCTGAGCGCCTCCTGCACGATGCGCACAACGGCGATCCGCTGTGACATCGTCAGCGCGTCGAGGTCGCCTGCCACGTTCACGCCGACCGCGATCGACGTGCGGCGGCCGAACGCCTCCGCCTCGCGGCGCAGCGCGTCGCCGAGCGGGATGTCCGCGAGCGTCGACGTCTCGAGCGACCGTGCGATCGTGCGCAGAGAATGGTCGAGCTCGCCCAGCCGGGCCGAGACATCGTCGACCCGACCGACGAGAACATCGGCGCGCAAGGCTTCCGCCTCGCCGATCTGCGTGCGGAGCAGCCGCAGCTCGGCGCCGAGCGCAGCGAGATCCTGTAGCGGCCCGTCGTGGAGGTCGAACGCCGTGCGCACGAGCTTGCGCTCGTAGGTCTGCCCGAGACGCTCGCCGTCGCTCGAGCTCGCGTGGAGGAGCAGCTCACGCTCCCGGATCGACGAGAACACGAGCGCGAACTCCTCGAGGAACGGCAGCACGTCCGGATACGACTCGCCGCCGAGCCTGATCACGAGCGCGCCCGCGCGGCGCTCACGGTGCCGCAGCGGGTACGCGTGGATGCGCACGCGTGACGCGTACGCCTGAACCGTGACGTCGGCGCCGTCGAGCGCGAGCTCCGCGGCGCGCTTGCACCGCCGGGTGGTCGCGAGGCGCCCGGCGGCGCCCGCCGGCTCGACCGCCGTGCCGAGCCGCAGCCAGACCGACGCGCCCGAAACCGGAGCGAGCATGACGAAGAGGCGAAGCTGAGCGGCGAGCGACGCCGACGGATCCCCGCCGAGGAGCGCGAGGCGCCGTGCCGCATGCCGAAAGAGCACGCGCCGCGCCGCCGGCTCGGCCATGCCGACGATCTCGGAGACGAGCTGCGCGACCTCCGCCGCCTCGTCGGCGAGCGCGCGGCTGTGGTCGTCCATCGCGGAGCGCTGCAACGCGGCGCCGGCGAACGCGAGCACCGCGTCGACTCCGGCGCCCGGCCCGTCCGACGCGCTGATCGCCCAGACCGCCTCGAGGTCCTCGCGCAGCCCAGGCTGCGCCGCCTCGTCGGGGGCGACGGTCGCGTCGTCTTGCCGCTCGGTGGCGGTCCGTGGCTCGTTGTTCGCGCTCATCGGGACCAGGAAGTGTGCGTCGCCGCAGCCCTGGATTCAAATCTTTTTCCAGGCCGGGCCGGCCGCAATCGGCAAAACGGGGGATTTCTGGCCGAAATGTGGCTCTAAC
>DASXDB010000059.1:0-25715 GCA_036490895.1 Gaiellaceae bacterium | reverse complement strand
CTCGTGACGGCGTCCGAGACGGCACGCGCGGTCGTGCCCGACCCCGCGGAGTGCGACGCGGTCTTCTGCCCGTACGACAGCGAGGGTCCGTATTCGAACCACCACGTCGTCGCGAGGCCGTTCGGGGTCACCTGGCCGCGGAGCGTCGCGGTGGTGACGGCAACCGCGCTCGCGTCGGCAGTCTCGGCGACGGGCGCCGAGCTGGTCGTGAACGTCGCGTCCGCGCCGGTCGTCGTCCCCGCGTCGCTCGTCGCGACGATCCGGAAGTGGTACGTCTTGCCGACCGCGAGCTTGGAGACGCCGACCGCCTCGTTCTGGGCACTCGCAGCCGAGCCCGCGCTCTTGACCGCGGTCTTCGTGCCGTAACTCGTCGACGTGCCGTACTCGAAGTAGAACGTGGTGTCGCGGCTGTTCGGATCGACGGTCCCGTTCAGCGTTGCCGTCGTCGTGCCGATACCCGTCGCCGCGCCCGTCGCCGCGCCCGGCGGCGTCAGCGTCGTGAACACCGCGTCGCTGCCGTGCACCGTGCTAGTGCTGTTCGTCGCGACGACGCGGTAGTGATAGGTCGCGCCCGCCTTCAGGCCGGTGAGGTTCGAGGTGATGTTGACGGCAGTGGTGCCGGAGCCGGCGTTCGCCTTCGCGGTCTGCGCGCCGTATGACGTCGACGTCCCGTACTGGACGTACCAGGTCGTGGCCTGCCCGCCGGGGGCGACCGTGCCGGTGACGGTTGCCGTGGTCGCTCCGATCGCGGTCGCAGGGCCGGTCGTCGCGGTCGGCGCAGCTGCGCGCGCGATCCCGCCGAAGAGCACGAATGTGGCCACCGACACTGCTGCGGCGGCGAGCACTGTCCGCTTGCCGGTCATGTCACCCCCCAATCGTCGCTCGGCGAGCATGATCCCAGGTCATTCGGGTTTTTGCGGACGCCGCGTAAGTGTGGGGTAAAACCACTAGGCTCGCGTCGTGAGCGCCGATCTCGATTCCCGCGTCGCAGCCTTACGCCGCTCGGCCGTGTTCGGCGGGCTGGACGAGCCGTTTCTCAACCAACTGGCGGCGTCGATGTCCGAGGTGACGTTCTCGGCGGGGCGCGTCCTGATCGAGGCGCGCGCGCCCGGATCCGGGATGTTCGTGATCGACGAAGGGACAGTGACCGTGCATCCACGCGACTCCACTCCCGTCGAGCTCGGGCCCGGCGAGGTCGTCGGCGAGCTCGCCTTGCTCACCGAGGACGGCCGGAGAACTGCTCGCGTCCAGGCGGCAACCGACGTCCGCTGCCTCACGCTCGACCGGGCGACGCTGCAGCAGGCGCTCGTCGACGAGCCGAGGCTGGCGACCGCCCTGCTCCAGAGCGCGGTCGAGCGTCTCTCAGCGCAGATCCTCTCCTAGCGGCCCACGCAGCACGATCTCTTCGTAGCGCGGCACGTACCCGAAGCGGCGGTTCAGATCGAGCATCGACTCGAGCCGCACCTCGTTCGCGGTGCGCAGTGTCGCGATCCCCTCCGCCTTTGCCCAGCGGATCTGCGCGCGCTTGAGCGCGCCGGCGACGCCTCGACCGCGTGCTTCGCGCGAGACCGCCATGAACCCGTTGGTCCACGTCTCACCCTCGAGCTGCAAGTACCCGTAGCCGAGCACGCGCCTGTCCTCGAGCGCGATGAAGTACGCGTCTGATCGATGCGCGTGCAGCCCCCACGCGGGCCAGCCTTCGATGCGGCTTTCCGAGCGTCCGGGCTGGTCGGCGTAGGCGAGCCGCGCCAGCGCGTGCAGCTCTTCCTCGAGATCGGGGCGCTCAGCGAAGGTCACGATCTCGAATGCGGGCGGTCCGAGCTCGTGCGCGGCGGCGACGTCGAGCTCCGAGATCACGTAGCGGCGCACCTCGTCGTAGCCCTTGTGTTCGAGCCACGGCGCGACGGCGGGCGTGCGCGTCGTCGTCCATGCCTCTAGGCCTGATTTGCCGAGCGCGTGCGCCGCGGCGGACGCGGCACGCCACCCATCGTCGTCGACGGCGTGGAACCACACCTCGGCGTACGGCAAATGCTCGAGGCCGGGAATTGGGTGGACATCCACCGCAGGGATTGTGAACCGATCCGCCTGCAGGAGGAGGGCGAATCATCCGCAACGCCGATGTGCGCCGACCCTGCGCTTCGTAGATTGGCTCGCATGAAGAAGCGCCTCTACTACGTCCTGCTCGTCATCGGCTTGCTGCTGCTGGCCGTGGGTGGCTGGGCCGTGCAGGGCCTTCGCCGCGTGACACCCGCGTTCAGTAGTTAGCCTGGTTAACTGCTTTCGCTAGCCTAGGAATGTGCGCAGGCGCTCTCTTTCCGTGGACCCGCCCGATCTCGGGCTCTGGCCGACGACCAAGGGCCTGGCCGGCCTTTGGCGCGAACAGGGCCAGCTCGTCCTGGTCGGATTGGCCTGCGCGCTTGTCTACAGCACACTCTCGCTGGCAATCCCGATCGTCGTCCAGCACGCGATCGACCACTCGATCAAGCCTACGAACGGCCACCGCGAGTCGCTCTGGCCCTACCTGGGCGTGATCGTGCTCCTCGGAGCGATCCGCTTCCCGATCAACTTCACGCGGCGATACGCGACATCGCGGACAGGCATCCGCGTCGAGTGGCGCATGCGCGAACTGCTCTACCAGGGGTACCTCCGCTATCCGCGCGCGTTCTACGACGTTCACGCGACCGGACAGGTGGTGTCGCGCGCGACGAACGACCTCTACCCCGTCCGCTACTTCATCGGGTGGGGCATGACGCAGGGCATCCAGTCGCTCATGATGATCTTCGGGATCGCGATCGTGCTCTTCGTCGTGAACGCGAAGCTCGCGGTGATTGCGCTCGTCGCGATGCCGCTCGTCGGGATCCTGACCTACAACTTCGGCCGCCGCGTGATGCCGATCTCACGCGAAGTCCAGCAGCTGAAGGCGGATGTCACCGAGGCTGCGGACGAATCGGTCGTCGGGATCGAGATGGTGCAGGCGTTCGGCCGGGAGGACGACGTGCAGGGGCGCTTCAACGTCAAGGCGGGCCGCGTACGCGACGGCGTGCTGCGGCAGGCACGTGTCGAGGGCCTCTTCCTGCCGGGCCTCCTCTTCCTGCCGTCGCTGTCGATCGCCGCGATCGTCTACTTCGGCGGCACCGACGTGATCAACGGGCACCTGACGAACGGGCAGTTCTATCTCTTCTACCAGCTGCTCCTGCAGCTGGTCTGGCCTCTCGAGGCGCTCGGCTGGATCCTGTCGCTCGGCCAGCGGGCGACGGCGTCGGCCTCGCGCACGTTCGCGTGGCTCCAGGGGATCGAGACCATCCCCGAGGCGGCAGAGCCCGCCGTGCTTCCCGACGGCGCTCTCGGCGTGACCTTCGAGAACGTGCACTTCTCGTACCCGACCGGCAGCGAGGTGCTGAGCGGCGTCGACCTCGAGATCGCTCCCGGCGAGGTCGTCGCGGTCTGCGGGTCGACGGGCGCGGGCAAGACATCGCTGCTCAACCTGCTGCCGCGCTTCTACGACCCGGACGAGGGCCGCGTCCTGCTGGGCGGTGTGGACGTCAGCAGCGTGCCGGTCACAGACTTGCGCACGGTCGTCGCGCTCGTCACGCAGAAGCCGATCCTCTTTTCGATCCCGTTGCGCGACAACCTGACCGCGGCGCGTCCGGACGCACCGTGGGAGGAGGTCGTCGCCGCCTGCGAGGCGGCCGGCGTGGCCCACTTCGCAGCCGACCTGCCCGACGGCTATGACACGCTGATCGGCGAGCGCGGGGTCAATCTCTCCGGCGGTCAGCGCCAGCGCGTCGCGCTCGCGCGCGCGCTGATCGCAAAAGCACGCGTGATCGTGCTGGACGACCCGATGTCGGCGGTCGACACGCAGACCGAGCGCCACCTCGCGACGAACCTTCGCCCCGCGTTCGCGGGCCGCACCGTTCTGATCGCGACGCAGCGCCTCTCGACCGTCGAGGTCTCCGACCGTGCGGTCGTGCTCGACGACGGCGTGATCGTCGAGTCGGGCAAGCCGCAGGACCTGCTGCAGAGCGGCGCGTTGTTCACGGCGCTGTTCGGTGAGGAGGTGGCGGTTGCCTAAGCGGCGCTCGGGCCTCTCACGCCTCAAGCACTATCTCCCCGGGCAGCGCCTGCGCGTCGCCGCGCTCGCGGTCTGCGGCGTTGCGATGGCGGGCGCCCCTGTGGCGGCGCTGCTGATCGTGCGGGACGCGATCAACGAAGCGATGCTCCGGCACGACAGGTCGCGCCTCGGTCGCGACGTCCTCGCGTACCTGGTCGTCATGTCCCTCGCCTATGTGCTGCAGACGACGCTCGTCCGCGGCCTCGCGCGGGTCGGGCAGAACATCGTGCTCGGCCTGCGCCAGGATCTGTTCGACCACCTGACGACGCTGTCGCTGCGTTACTTCAGCCAGCAGAAGGCCGGCTGGATCATCTCGCGTCTCACCTCGGATGCGGACGCGCTGTCGGACGTCCTCTCGCAGGGACTGACGACCCTGGTCGTCAACACGCTCACGATCGTCGCCGGGATCGTCGGCCTCTTCGTGCTGGACTGGCGGCTCGGGCTCGTCGCGCTCGTGATCCTGCCGCCGACGCTCGTCCTCGGACGCTGGTTCCAGGTGAAGTCCCACGCCGCGTTCCTCCGTGTGCGGGAGACGATCGCGATCATGACCGCGCAGATCGCTGAGTCCGTCTCCGGGATGGCGATCATCCAGGCGTTCAACCGCGAGCGCGCGTTCCTCGCCGAGTTCGACAAGGCGAACGCGGCGAACCGCGAGACGAACACGCACGCGCAGTACCTGAACTCGCTCTTCTTCCCCGGAATCGAGGCGCTCGGCGTGGTCGCGATGGTGAGCGTCCTGTTCGTCGGCGACCACCTGCTGCTCCACGGCTCGATCCAGGTGGGGACGGTCACCACCGCGGTGTTCATGCTCAACATGATCTTCCAGCCGCTGCAGGAGCTCTCCGACCTGTACGGCCAGGTCCAGTCGGCGGGCGCGGCGATGGAGAAGATCACCGGCATCCTGGACACCGAGCCCGAGATCCGCGACGCGCCGGACGCCGTGCAGATCGTCGTCGATGGCCACCTCCGGTTCGACCGGGTCACGTTTTCCTACGGCCGCGAGCCCGTGCTGCACGCAATCGAGATCGACGTGCCTGCCGGAAACTGCCTCGCGCTCGTCGGCGAGTCGGGCGGCGGGAAGTCGACGACGGCGAAGCTGGTCGGTCGCTTCTACGACCCCGACGACGGCGCGCTGCGCGTCGACGGCCACGATCTCCGCACCGTCGAGCTGCGCGCGTATCGCCGGCAGCTCGGTGTCGTACTGCAGGACCCGTTCCTGTTCGCGGGGACGATCGCCGACAACATCCGTTTCGCCCAGCCGGACGCGAGCGACGAGCAGGTCGCGGACGTCGCCCGGGCGATCGGCGTCGACCGGGTCGCGCGGCGCTTCTCGAAAGGCCTGCTGCACGAGGTGCGCGAGGGCGGCGCCGGGCTGTCCGCGGGCGAGCGGCAGCTGATCTCGATCGCGCGTGCGCTCCTGGCCGACCCGCGGATCCTGATCCTCGACGAGGCGACGTCGAACATCGACCGGCCGACGGAGATCTTGATCGAGGGCGCGCTCGACCGGCTGCTGCGCGGACGGACGTCGATCATCATCGCCCACCGCCTCGCAACGGTCCGCCGCGCCGACGAGATCCTCGTGCTCGAGCACGGTCGCATCACCCAGCGCGGGCGCTTCGACGATCTACTCGCGGCGGAAGGCCCGTTCCGCGAGCTCGCGGCTCAGCTGCAGGGCGTGTCGGATTCGGCCCTGCAGTCCGCGCCGGTGACGGGCAGCCGGCCGAGGAGCTCGGCGAGCGTCGTCAGCTCAGAGCTCGAATAGCGGGACACGAAGAGCTCGTCGATCCCGCGAAGG
Organism: Gaiellaceae bacterium; assembly: GCA_036490895.1. GTDB lineage: Bacteria > Actinomycetota > Thermoleophilia > Gaiellales > Gaiellaceae > PALSA-600. The sequence continues at coordinate 19,809 of DASXDB010000059.1, read as the reverse complement.
TGGGTCTCTGCCGCCGACCGCAGCTTCTCGCGCCCTGCGTCCGTCAGCGCCGCGTATGAGACACGGGCGTCGGATGAGCACGACTCCTTGCGGACGAAGCCGGCGTGCTCGAGCCCTTCGAGGAGGCGCGTGATCCCGGACGCGGTCAGCACGACCTGCTGGGCGAGGTCGACGCGGCGCATCATCCCGCCCTCGGCATGCGACAGGTGCAGGAGCACCTCGTAGTCGTTGAGGGTCAGGTCGTGCTCCCGCTGCAGCTGCGCGGACAACTCGCGCGTGATCGCCGCGTGGGCGCGGAGGAACGAGACCCAGCTCTCGAGCTGGAGCGGGACGGGGATCCTGGTTGCCACAGCCATAGTTGCGTACTCAAGTGTAGCGCGGAACGGGGCGTGGGGACAGCCCCCAGCCCACCGACGCGACCCGATCGGCGACGGCAGCTGACACAGGTAGGTTCAAACGGTGAGCCGGAGCGACGAGGGAATCGAGGCGATCGGGCTCCGGCGGCAGTTCAAGGACGTCGAGGCGGTGGCGGGGATCGATCTGCGCGTCCTGCCCGGCGAGATCTACGGGTTCCTCGGCCCGAACGGCGCGGGCAAGTCGACGACCGTCCACATGCTGACGACGCTACTCCCGCCCTCCGGCGGCCGCGCCACCGTGGCCGGGTTCGACGTCGCGAAGCAAGGTCCGCAGGTGCGTGCCTCGATCGGGGCGGCGCTCCAGGAGGCCGCGCTCGACCCCTTCCTGACCGGCGCCGAGCATCTCCGCCTTCAGGCCTCCCTCCACGGGATCCGCGGCGACGAGCGCAAGCGCCTGATCGCGCAGCTCCTCGACCGCGTCGGCCTCGCAAGCGCCGGCAACCGGAAGGTGCGCACCTACTCCGGCGGCATGAAGCGCAGGCTCGACCTGGCGCTCGCGCTCATCCACGACCCGTCGATCCTCTTCCTCGACGAGCCGACGACCGGCCTCGACCCGCAGAGCCGCACCGCGCTCTGGGACGAGGTCGGGCGCCTCGCCCGCGACGAGGGCGTGACCGTGTTCCTGACCACCCAGTATCTCGAGGAAGCCGACGTGCTCGCCGACCGCGTCGGGATCATCGACCACGGCCGGATCGTGGCCGAGGGCACGCCCGCGCAGCTGAAGGCGCAGATCGGCAAGCCGACCGTCGAGGTCGTGCCGGAGTCGCCCGACGAGCTCGAGCGGCTGCGCACGCTCCTCCGCCGCTTCGGCGCCGAGACCGCGGCCCGCCCCGGCGCGTTCGCGGTCCAGCTCGACGGCCACGGCGCGCTGCCCGAGGTCGTGCGCGCGCTCGACACCGAGAACCTGCGCGCCGCGCAGATCAACCTGCACGAGCCTTCGCTCGACGACGTCTTCCTCGCGAAGACGGGCCGCACGCTCGAAGGCGCGGAGGACGACGAGGCGAAGGCTTGAGGGAGTCTCGCAAAGAGCGGAGGCATCGGCTTCGCCGACGCCGGAGCGGGAACCAGTGACCCAGCAGATCTGGCTGATCGCCCGGCGGTCGATCGTGCGGACGTTCAGGCAGCCCGGGACGTGGATCCCGCCCCTCACGTTCCCGCTGATGCTGATGGCCGTCAACTCGAACGGCCTGCGCGCGGCGACGCACCTGCCGGGGTTCCCGACCGATTCGTTCCTCGCGTTCTTCCTGCCGTTCTCATTCCTGCAAGGCGCGCTGTTCGCCTCAGGCATCGCAGGCGTTGACCTCGCGCGCGACATCGACACCGGCTTCCTCAACCGCCTCGCGCTGACGCCCGTTCGCGGCTCGGCGCTCCTGATCGGCCAGATCGGTGGCGCCGTCGGCCTCGGGACGCTCCAGGCTTGCGTCTACCTGTCCGTCGGGCTCGCCTTCGGCGTGCACATCGACACCGGCGTCGCCGGCGCGTTTCTGATCCTGCTGCTCGCCGTGCTGATCGCGACCGGCTGGGGCACGCTCGGGCTCTGGCTCGCGCTCCGCACCGGCTCCGGCGAAGGCGTGCAGTCGCAGTTCCCGCTGCTCTTCTTCGCGACGTTCATCTCGAGCATGAACCTGCCGCGCAACCTGATCGAGGTGACGTGGTTCCGCGACGTCGCCACCGTCAATCCGGTCAGCTACATGATCGAAGGACTGCGCTCGCTCGTGATCACCGGCTGGGACGTACAAGCACTGTTGCTCGGTTTCGGCTTCACGTTCGCGCTGATCGCCGTGTCGCTCGGGCTCGCCGGGCGACAGCTGAAGGTCAGAATGGCGCGGACGTGAGACGCACGATGGACGTTGCGCTCGGGCTCGCGCACCGGCAGATCACGGTGCTGTTCAAGAACCCGTCGCTGTTCATACCGCCGATGCTGTTCCCGCTGATGAACTTCATGGCGTTCGCGGGCGGGCTCTCGCGGCTGCGTCACGTGCCCGGCTTCGACTTCCAGGGCGGCTATACCGCGTTCCAGTTCGTCTTCGTGCTCCTCCAGTCAGCGGCGTTCGGCGGCGTGTTCGCCGGGTTCGGTGTCGCCCGCGACTTCGAGCGCGGCTTCGCGCGGCGCCTGCTCGTGTCCGCGCCGAAGCGCGGCGGCATCATCGCCGGCTACGCCATCGCCGCCTTCGTGCGCTGGGCGATGATCGCCGTCGTCCTGACCACCGTCGCCCTCATCGCCGGCATGAAGATCGGCGGCGACGGGGTCGATCTGTTCGGGATGTACGGCCTCGCGATCATCTTCAATCAGGTCGGCCTTCTGTGGGCGTGCGGCGTCGCGATGCGATTCCGCTCTGTGCAAGCCGGGCCGCTCATGCAGACGCCGGTCTTCATGGCGCTTTTCCTCGCGCCGGTCTACGTGCCGCTCGACCTGCTGCAGGGCTGGATCCACGACGTCGCCCGGCTCAACCCGCTGACCTTCATCCTCGAGTCCGGGCGAGGGTTCATCGAGGGCCGTCCGACGCAGGTCCTGGCCGCGTTCGCGCTCGCGGGGGCGCTGTTCGTCGTCTTCGCGGCGTGGGCCCGCACCGGGCTTGCCACCGCGGAGCGCGCCGGGTCCTAGTCCTCGCGCTCGAGGACGAAGATCTCGGCCGCGAGCGGCGGGTCCTCGTGCACCTCGGACATGAACGCCACGACCCGCCGGCCGAGGATCCGCTCGACCTCGTCGCTGAACGACTCCCGCATGATCTGCTGGAAGGTGTGTCGGGTCTGCCGGACCGTCTCGAAGTGCCCCGTCTCGATCATCGTCCGCTCGACCGTCGTGTAGATGTCCTCGAGGAACACGACGACGTGATCCCGCCCCATGATCGTCCGCGCCGAGGCGGCGCCACGCCCGTAGTGGCGCCGGTGGAGGCGGGTGATCGCGTTCGCGATCGCAGGCCCCGGATCTCCCGTCGGAGCATGCTGCTGGTCGGTGGAATCGGTCATCGGCACCCGAAGACGGGGCGATCCTAGCCGCAGCGCCGCGTACTCGTCACCTCTCCGGCGCAAGGACGAACAGCTCGGCGGCAACGTCCGGATCCGCGTGGACCTCGGACATGAAGGCGATCACCTTCCGGCCGGTGATCGCCTCGACCGCGCTCGTGAACCCCTCCTCCAGGGTCACCTGGAACTCATGGCGCGTCCGTCGCACGACGTCGAACTTGCCGGCGTCGATCAGCGTTCGCTCGACCGTCGTGTAGATGTCCTCGAGGAACACGACAACGTGATCCCGGCCCATGACGGTTCGCGCCGAGGCGGCGCCGCGGCCGTAGTACCGCCGGTGGAGCCTGGTGATCGCGTTCGCGATCTCCAGGCCCTGGTTGGTGACCACCACGGAACCTCGTCCCACTTCCGCTCCATGACGCGGTGCCCGAGAGGAGGAGGAGCGGAAGGTGAGGCAACCCGCCGGGCGACGTGCAAAAACAGCATACCTGGGGTATTCTCGAGGCAGCACTGGCCTTCAGAACGTGGAGGGCAGTTGCAGCGTCGCCACGGGGTGCGCCGAGGGCCGAAACGCCCAGACGGCGAGTCACGTGACTCCATTCGCACAAAGGAGCCATGGTGAATCAGCTCGAATCGATCGGGCGCCTGGAGACGACGGAACTTTTCGACGACGTCGTGATCGTGTCGGTGGCCGGGCCGCTCGATGCGCGAATCGCCCGCGCGCTGCGCGACCTGCTCTTCCCGCTCGGAGCCGGCGACGGCCTCGTCCTCGTCCTCGACCTAAGCGACGCTCACGGGCTCGACGACGAGGCTTTGGGCGTCGTCTCCGACGCCGCGCATCTCGTCCAACGGTTCGGCGGCCGCCTCCCGATCGTCACGCGAAGCCGCACGATCGTCGCCCGCCTCGAGGAGTGCGGACTGGGCGACATCGTCTCGATCCACCCGTCGGTCGAACGCGTCGTCGATGGCTGACGAGAGCACGAAGCCGCTCCTCATCCTCTTCACCGCCGTGCGCGATGGGCCGTCACGGCGGACGGAGGGCCACCTCGCGCAGGTCCTCCAGCGGCGCCGCAACCACACCACCTTCTCGATCCGCAAGGTGACCAGCGAGACGCGGCCCGACCTGCTCGACCGGTTCCGGATCGATCGCACGCCAACGCTCGTGGTCGTCGACGGAAATCGCGTTCGGGGCCGCCTGCCCCAGCCCCGCGGCTGCGAGGAGATCAAGACGTTTCTCGCCCCGTGGCTTCGCTAGCCGAGCGTGTTTATCGGCCGTCACACAGGGCGATCATCTCGCCGATGAGCCGACGCGTGGGGAGACGCGCGCTCGTGCTCGGGGGCTTCGCCGCGGCGCTCGCAACCGGTGCCGCGGCGGTGCTCACCGGGCTCGGCACGCCGAGTACGAAGGTGACACCCGCCAGCGCGGCTGCGCCCACGGGCTTCGGCTCGCGCTCGGTCGCATTCGGCAACGGGCGCGTCGTCCTGCGAATGCGCACGAGCAGCCTCGGGTGCTTCCGGGTGGTCGTCGGGTCGTCCACCGTCGCGCGCTCGTGCACCTCGAGCCTGGCGACCGACCAGATCGCCTACGCCTCGTCGCGGTACGCAGTCGGCGGCGTGGCAGGCAGCAACGTGCGCGCGGTGATCGTGCGCTTGACGAAGAAGGGAACGGTCTGGGCGACCCTGCGCCGCAGGACGTTCTACGCTGCCGTGCCGGCCGGGCACAACGTCCGCACCGTCGTGAAGGTGCTGCGCGACGGCTCGCGCACGAGCTTCACCGTCACAGGGTCGCGCTGATCCCGTGCGTCGACGAGCCTTCTAGAGATCCCGGGCGGAGAACGCGACGACAGCGGCTGCGATGACGAGGACGAGGTAGGCGACCGACCATGTGAGGAGCGGCGTGCCCGCCTGGCGGGAGCCGCCGAACGGGCCCAGCGTCAGTACGAACTCGGCGAAGCCGGTGGTGTCGATCGTCAGCCGGTGCAACGCGTCCTCGTAGAGCGCGTCGAACGGGAACGCCCACCACGCGAGGCGCGCGATGTGCTGCAGGCGTTGCGAGTGGATCGCGTGACCGATCTCGCCGAGCAGCCCGGCGGTGAGGCCGGCGCCGAACACCATGAGCGTTCCGATCCCGTTCGCGATCGGCGCGAAGAACACCGAGCCTGCGAGTGCGAGCGCGCTGACGACGACGACCGCCGCGGCGAGCTCGAGCCCGGGTGCGACGATGCGGTCGGGCGTCCAGCCGCCCGCCCAGTTCGCGATCGCGACGGTGGCGGCGTACACGCCGAGGACGTAGAGCGCCGCGACGCCTGCGGCGCCGAGGAACCGCGCAAGCAGCAGGCGCGCTCGGCCGACCGGCCGGACGACGAGCGGTTGCAGCAGCCCGGCCTCCGCGTCCCCGCGGATCACGTTCAGCGTGAGGAACACGGCGAGGATTGCGCCGAGGAAGAGCGTCGCGAACATCGCAAGCCCTTCGATGATCGCGCCGGCGAGGACATCCGGATCGAGGTTCTGGTTGTCCGGCCCGACGAAGCCGCGCGTGTCGCGGAACGCTGCATGCGCGCCCCACCCGTACAGCGCCAGGAAGCCCGCGGTGAGCACGAGCACGACCGCGAACATCTTCCGGCGCAGGCTCTCGCGCAGCCCGTAGAAGACGATCGCGGTCACCGTTCCCCGCTCCGGCGCCGCGCATGTCGGCGCCTCCGCTCCTTGGTGAGCTCCGTCGAGCCTACGCTCACTCGACGACCTCGAGATACGCCTCCTCGAGCGTCGAGGTGACGACGCGCACGCCGAAGACGTCCTCGCCGGCGGCGACGAGCTCGCGCACGAGGCGCGGCACGTCCGCGCGGCGCGCGTCGGGGAACCGCCGGATGCCGCTCGCCGTCTCGACCTCCACCCCGCCCTCACGCCGGAGCTCGGACGGCGCCCCGGCCGCCACGACGCGCCCGTGGTCGACGATCACGACGTGGTCGCACACGAGCTCCACCTCCGAGAGGAGGTGCGAGTTGAGGAGGACGGCGGTGCCTCGGCCGCGGAGCTCTTCCAGGAGCTCGCGAACGACACGGCGGCCGGCCGGGTCGAGCGCGCTCGTCGGCTCGTCCAGCAGCAGAAGCTGCGGGCTCCCGACCATCGCCTGCGCGATGCCGAGACGCTGCTGCATCCCTTTCGACATCGCAGCGACGCGCGTCCGTCGCGCCTCGGGCAGGCCGACCAGCGCAAGCAGCTCGCCGCGCTCGCTCGCGCCTCCCTGCGAGTGCGCCAGCCGCTGGTGGAGCGCAAGCACCTCGTCGGCCGTCATCCAGCTCGGGAAGCGGAAGAGCTCTGCGAGGTAGCCGAGCGCCTGCCGGGCGGCGAGCGAGCCGGCAGGCGCCCCCGCCACCTCGGCGCGGCCGCGCGTCGGCCGGACGAGGCCGCAGGCGATCTTGACGAGCGTCGACTTCCCCGCGCCGTTCGGGCCGAGCAGCCCGACGAGCTGGCCCCGCTCGACCGTCAGATCGACGCCGGCCAGCGCCTGTACCCGCCGATAGCGCTTCTCGAGGCCCGAGACGCCCAGGACGGAAGCCACGGCCCGAGCCTAGCGGTGGATGTTCCTTATTTGACGTATGAGCGAGTCTTATGTACTTTGCCAACCATGCCGATGAACAAAGCACGCAAACTGACCCTGCTCACGGCCGTGGCGGCCGCTCTCGCGGTCCCGGTGGCTGCCCGGACCGCCGGCACGAACCTGTCGCTCGTCGCCTACTCCACGCCGAAGACGGTGATGGGCAAGATCATCCAGGCCTGGCAGCAGACTCCGGGCGGGAAGGACGTCTCCTTCAGCCAGTCGTACGGCGCCTCGACCGACCAGGCGCGGGCCGTCGGCCAGGGCCTGAAAGCGGACATCGTCTTCCTCTCGACCGGCGACGACGTGAACCTGCTCGTCGACGACGGGCTCGTCGACTCGACGTGGAATCGTCAGAGCTACGACGGGATCGCGGCCGACACGGTCGTCGTCTTCGCAGTCCGCAACGGCAATCCGAAGCACATCAAAGGCTGGGCGGATCTCGTCAAGCCGGGCGTGCAGGTCGTGACGCCCAACCCGTTCAGCTCGGGCTCCGCGAAGTGGAACGTCCTCGCCGCCTACGGCGCCGAGCGGCGGCTCGGCAAGACCGACAAGCAGGCGACGGCGTACGTCCAGAAGCTCTTCCAGCACGTCGTGTCGCAGGACACGTCCGGGCGCAACGCGACGAACACATTCCTCTCCGGGAAGGGCGACGTGCTGATCACGTACGAGAGCGAGGCGTTCGCTGCACGGCAGAACGGCCAGGACATCCAATACGTGATCCCGCGGCAGTCGATGCTGATCGAGCTGCCGATCGCCGTCCTCAAGAGCTCAGGGAGCAAGAACGCCGCGAACGAGTTCATCCGCTTCGTGAAGAGCGACACGGCGCAGGACCTGTTCGGGCAGTACGGGTTCCGCCCCGTGAACAAGAAGGTCCTCGCCAGGTACGCGGAGACGTTCCCCTCGCGGCCCGGCATCTTCAAGATCGACGACACGTTCCTCGGCGGCTGGCGCAACGCCGACAAGGTGTGGTTCGACCCGAACAAGGGTCGGATGGTGAAGATCGAGCAAGCGGTCGGCGGGCCGTCCTCTGGCTAGCACCGCCCTCCCATTCCCCGCTTCGAAGCGGCGTCCCCGCCCGGGGGCGCCGCTTCAGTTGGGCTTCGTCACGACCTTCCTCTCGTTGGTCGTGCTCCTGCCCATCGCCGCCCTCGTCTGGACGTCGGGGAAGCACGGCTGGCTCACGTTCTGGGCCGTCGTCTCGGCGCCTGAGGCGGTGGCCGCGCTGAAGCTCACGCTGGGAGCCGCGGTGATCGTCTCCGCGCTCAGCGCCGTCCTCGGGACGATCACTGCCTGGGTGCTCGTGCGCGACGACTTCGCGGGCAAGAGCCTTATGAACGCGCTCATCGACCTGCCGTTCGCGCTGCCGACGATCGTCGGCGGGCTCACGCTGCTCGCGCTGTACGGGCCTTCCTCTCCGCTCGGCGTGAACATCGCGTTCACGCGCACGGCGATCGTGCTCGCGCTGATGTTCGAGACCTTGCCGTTCGTCGTGCGCACCGTGCAGCCGGTGCTCCTCGAGCTGGACCGCGAAGCCGAGGAGGCGGCGCGGTCGCTCGGCGCGCAGGAAGCGCGGGTGTTCCGCAGCATCGTGCTCCCGAACATCTTGCCCGGCATCCTCTCCGGAGTGGCGCTCGCATTCGCGCGCGCGGTCGGGGAGATCGGCGCGATCGTCCTGATCAGCGGCAACCTTCCGTTCAAGACCGAGGTCGCCGCCGTGTTCGTGTTCAACCACATCCAGAGCGGCGACCAGAACGGCGCATCCGCCGTCGCCGTCGTGATGCTGCTGACCGCCTTCCTGCTCCTGCTCGCGATCGGCGGGTTGCGCTACCTGACCACGAGGCACGAGCGCCATGCGTAGGTACGGGCTCCGCGGGATCGCTGTCTTCTACCTCGTCGCGGTGCTCCTCGGGCCGCTCGCGATGGTCTTCTATCGCGCGTTCGACCGCGGTCTACAGCCGCTGTGGTCGTCGCTGACCGACCCGAACACGATCCACGCGTTCACGCTCACGCTCGAGATCACCGCGATCGCCGTACCGGTCAATACCGCATTCGGCATCTTCTGCGCCCTCGCGATCGTGCGACGCCGCTTCCCGGGCGCGGGAATCGTCAACACGGTCGTCGACTTGCCGCTTGCGCTGTCCCCCGTCGTCGTCGGGCTGATGCTGTTCCTGCTCTACGGCCGCACCGGCTGGTTCGGCTCGTTCTTCCAGCATCACGGCATCCAGATCCTGTTCGCGACGCCGTCGCTGGTGATCGCGACGATCTTCGTCTCGCTGCCGTTCGTCGCGCGCGAAGTCGTGCCGACGCTGCGCGAGCTGGGCGACGAGCAGGAACAGGCGGCGCACACGCTCGGCGCCTCCGGCCGGCAGACGTTCTGGCGCGTCACGCTCCCGTCGATCCGCTGGGCGGTCGTCTACGGCGTCGTGCTGACGACGGCGCGCTGCCTCGGCGAGTACGGCGCCGTCGCGGTCGTCTCCGGCCACATCGAAGGGAAGACCGAGACCGCGACGCTCCGCGTCCAGGACTACTACGAGAACTTCAACCAGGCGGGCGCATACGGGATCGCGATCGTCCTCGCAGCGATCTCCGTGGTCGTCCTGCTCGCCATGACCACGCTTCGCCCCAAGGAGGCGCCCTAGATGTCGATCGAAGTCCGCAACGTCTCGAAGCGGTTCGGCAGCTTCCAGGCGCTGGACGACGTCTCACTCGACGTCGACAGCGGCTCCCTGACCGCGCTCCTCGGCCCGTCCGGGTCGGGGAAGTCCACCCTCCTCCGGATCATCGCCGGGCTCGAGCAGCCCGACCACGGCGAGATCCGGCTCGCCGGCGAGGACGCGACGGTGCTCGCGCCGCAGCAGCGCGGCGTCGGCTTCGTCTTCCAGCACTACGCAGCCTTCAAGCACATGACCGTGCGCGACAACGTCGCCTTCGGGCTGAAGATCCGCAAGCAGCCGAAGGCGACGACCGCAGCGCGCGTCGACGAGCTGCTTCAGCTCGTCCAGCTGCAGGGGTTCGGCCGTCGCTACCCGGCGCAGCTCTCGGGCGGTCAGCGGCAGCGCATGGCTCTCGCCCGCGCCCTCGCGCCGGAGCCGAAGGTGCTGCTGCTCGACGAGCCGTTCGGCGCACTCGACGCACGCGTACGCGCCGAGCTGCGACTGTGGCTGCGGAACCTGCACGGGGAGACGCACACGACCACCGTGTTCGTGACGCACGACCAGGGAGAGGCGATGGAGGTCGCCGACAGCGTCGTCGTCATGAACGAAGGCCGTGTCGAGCAGGTCGCCGGCCCGCGAGAGCTCTACGACGCACCGGCGAACGACTTCGTGATGACGTTCGTCGGCGAGGCGGTCCGGTTCGACGGCGAGCTCGTGAGACCGCACGACCTCGAGATCACGTTGGACGTAGGCCCCGGCGCACGCGAGGCTCAGATCGACCGAGTCGTGCAGCTCGGCTTCGAGACGCGCTGCGAGCTCACGCTCGACGACGGGAATCGGGTGGCGGTCCAGCTGACGCGCGGCGCGGCGGCCGAGCTCGAGCTCGAGCCGGGGCAGATCGTCCTAGTGCGGCGCCCAGGCGTCGGGATCGGCGGCGAGCTGTCGAACGTGGTCGGGTAGATCGTTCCGCGCCACGTCGGCCAGGCTCACCTGCTCGAGGACACCGCGCAGGCTCGCCCGCACCGCGATCCACACCTGCTCCAGCGCCTTCGCGCTTCCTTCGTACTCGAGCTCGTCGGAGCGCACGCCGCGGACGTTCGCGAGCGGCCCGTCTACCGCCCTGATCACGTCCGCGAGCGAGACCTCCTCCGCCGGGCGCGCGAGCCAGTAGCCGCCTTCGGCGCCGCGGCGCGAGCCGACGATCCCCGCGTTCCGCAGGTCGGCGAGGATGTTCTCGAGAAAGTTCGGGGGGATGCTCTGCGCCTTCGCGATCCGGTCGCCCTTCACCGGTCCCTCGCCCGCGGCGGCCAACTCGACCGCGGCGCGGATCGCGTAGTCGGCCTTCGCCGAGACTCTCATGACCCGAAACGATCGAGCAGGATGCGAATCTCGCACACCTCACGGAACCCGAGGCGTCCGAGGATCGGCTTCGACATCGGACCCGCCTGTGTCACGAGCACCGGCGTGCCGCGCTCGACCGCATCCTCCCAGCGCGCCGCGACGAGCGCGCGATAGGCGCCCCGTCCCCGCGCCTCCGGCAGTGTCGACCCCCCGAACAGCGTCGCGCCGCGCTCGCCGAACGCCGCGGACGCGCGCGCCACCGGCTTGCCACCGGCGTACGCCAGATAGATCACGTTGTCGGGGTCCGGCTCGTAGCTGCGGCGCGTCGGGGGCTCACCGCCGAACGCGATCGCGGCGATCTTCTCGGCCTCGTAGAACTCGTCGTCGGTCTTCACCCGATGGACGTCGAGGCCGGCCGGCGCGGCAGCCGGCTGCTCGCTCAGCACCATGCCGACGGCGAGCGGCGTCGGCTCGTCGTCGACGAGGCCGAGCGCGTGCAGGTGGTCGACCAGGTCGGCCGGACGCGCATGCGTCCCGACCTCCCAGCTGCACGCGGTGCGGCCGCGATCGCGCAGATGACCGTGGATCTCAGCCCGAACCTCGTCCAGCTCCTCGGGCTCGAACCGAAACCGCTGAGCGACATTCCACCCCGGTTCCTTCCCCGGCCCCATCCACAGGACGTAGCGATCGGCGACGATCCGCTCGTCCGTCGGCCCGAGGGGCGTGTAGGTGTTCGCGTTCTCGGCGAGCTCGAGCCAGGGGTCACCGCTCATCTCCTCAACGCTAGCCATACGATTGCCGGCATGCGCTGCGCCGCGTGCGGTCGGGAGAGTCCCGCGGGATTCAGGTTCTGCGGAAGCTGCGGAGCCGCGCTCCCGGAGACGGAGCCGCCGCGCGAAGTCCGCAAGACGGTCACCGTCGTGTTCTGCGACCTCACCGGATCGACCGCGCTCGGCGACGTCACCGACCCCGAGGCGCTCCGGGCGACGATGCGGGGCTACTACGACGAGATGCGCACGATCCTGGAACGGCACGGCGGCACGGTCGAGAAGTTCATCGGCGACGCGGTGATGGCCGTTTTCGGCGTGCCGGTTGCATACGAGGACGACGCGTTGCGGGCGGTGCGCGCCGCATGGCAGATGCACGTGGCCGTACCCAAGCTCGGCCTGAGTGCACGGATCGGCGTCAACACCGGCGGAGTCGTCACCGGCGAAGGCGACACACTCGTCACGGGCGACGCCGTGAACGTCGCCGCGAGGCTCGAGCAGGCAGCCGCATCCGGAGAGGTGCTGATCGGGGTCGAGACGCGGCAGCTCGTACGTGACGCGGTACGTGTCGAGCCTGTCCGGATCGACGCGAAAGGGAAGGGACAGGTCGATGCCTTTCGTCTGATCGAGGTCGACCTCGATGCAGCGCCGATCGCGCGCCGACTCGACATGCCGCTGGTCGGGCGCCGCTCCGAGCTCGAACAGCTGCACCATGCATTCGAGCGCAGCGTTCGCGAGCAACGCTGCCACCTCTTCACGATCCTCGGCGCCGCCGGCGTGGGGAAGTCGCGGCTCGTCGCCGAGTTCCTCGACGAGGTCGATGCGCGCGTCGTGTCGGGAGCATGCCTGGACTACGGCGAGGGCATCACGTTCTGGCCGGTCGTCTCCGTGCTCAAGGCGCTGGGGCCGCGGACTGATCCCACGATCGCGCGCATCGTCGAAGGAGCCTCGACTGCAAACGAGCTCTTCTGGTCCGTGCGGATGCAGTTGGAGGAGCTTGCGGCGGACCACCCGCTCGTCGTGTGCTTCGACGACATCCAATGGGGCGAGCCGACCTTCCTCGACCTCGTCGACCACATCGCCGATCTTTCTCGCGGGGCGCCTCTCTTCGTGCTGTGCCTCGCCCGGCCCGAGCTGCTCGACAAGCGGACCGGATGGGGCGGCGGAAAGCTCAACGCGACGACGATCCTGCTCGAACCGCTCTCGACGACAGAGTGCGTCGAGTTGATCAACGTGCACGGCGGCGTCGAATCGGCCCTGCAGGGTCGCATCCTCGCGGCTGCCGACGGCAACCCACTCTTCGTCGAGGAGATGGTTGCGCTCGTGCGAGAAGGCGGCGACGTGCGTATTCCCTCCACCGTGCAGGCCCTGCTCCAGGCACGCCTCGACCAGCTCGGCCGCGACGAGCGCAATGTGATCGAGCGCGGCGCAGTCGAGGGCCAGATCTTCCACCGCGGCGCCGTCCTCGCGCTCACGCAGTCGATCGATGTCGAGTTGCAGCTGACGGGTCTCGTCCGGAAGGAGCTCATCCAACCGACGCCGGCGACGCTCGCCGGCGATCACGCCTTCCGCTTCCGTCACTTGCTGATCCGCGACGCAGCGTACGACGCGTTGCCGAAGGAGACTCGGTCGGATCTCCACGCGCGATTCGCGGGCTGGCTGGAGCGACACGGACGCGATCTGATCGAGCTCGACGAGATCCTGGGCTACCACCTGGAGCAGGGGGCAAAGTACCGCCGCGAGTTGGGCCATGCCGATCTGGAGCTCGAGCGCGCCGCAGCGGCGCGGCTTGCCGAGGCCGGTTCGAAGGCGGCAACGCGAAGCGACGCTCCCGGTGCAGCGAACCTGCTCCGTCGCGCGCTCGCCCTCCTCCCCGACGATGATCCCGGCCGAGCGCCTCTCCTGGTCGAGCTGATCGGGACATTGCTCGGAACGGGGACGCCGGAGGAGCAATTCGCGCTGATCGACGAGCTGGAACAGATCGCCGACGCCGCTGCGCAGATGCACGGCCGGATCGCGCGGCTCCAGCTCAAGCTGATGACCGACCCGGTTCACGTCGTCGCCGAGGCCGAGGAAGCGAGCCGTGAGGCGCTGACGCTGTTCGGAGCGCTCGAGGACGATCTCGGTCTCGCGCACACGTACTACCTCGTCTCGTGGATCAACTGGCTGCAGAGCCGCGCGCTGCCCACGTACGCCGCCCATCAGCGTGTCCTCGAACACGCGGGTAAGGCGAACGTCCGCTCCCTCGTCGTGAGCGTGACGATTCAGCAGACCGGCCCTCTCACCCACGGTCCGATCTCGATGGAGCAGATCCGTGCACGCTACGAGCAGCTCGAGGCGGACGACTCCGTCGTCGCGCGGATAACGGCAGCCATGATCGAGGCCGACCTCGCCCAACGCGAGGGCCGGTTCGACGCCGCGCTCGAGCTCCTGGCTGCGGCGGAAGCGATGCAGCATGAGCTCGGATCACGACTCGGCGTGACGATCGCCACCATGGCCCGGGCGGAGGTACTCACAGACGCAGGGCGCCTCGATGAGGCTGTGCAGGCATTCGAAACCGCTCTGGCGCACCTCGACGCCCTCGAGATGGCGAGCTTCCGCTCGACGAGCCTCATCAACCTTGGAGAAGTGCTCTACGCGCGCGGCCTGCCGGACGACGCGGAGCGCCTCGCACTCGAGGGCGAAGAGCTGGGCGCGGCCGAGGACGTTGTCAACTTTGCGTTCGGCGACAGCCTACGGGCCAAGATCTCGGCGGACCGCGGCGAGCACGCCGAAGCCGAACGGCTCGCACGCAACGCGCTCGATCACGCGTACAAGACGGACTTTCCCTCCGTCCAGGCTGCCTCTCACGTTGCCCTCGGCCATGTGCTTGCCGCTGTCGGACACACCGAAGCCGCGCGAGCTGAGCTCGAGCAGGCGCGTGACCTCTGGACAACGTACGGGTGGACCGTCAGAGCGGAGCGTGCGCGTGAGCTACTCGTACAGCTGTGAGTGCCAGGCCTTCGCGTAGACGCCTTTGAGATGCTCGACGCGGGAGACGTACGCGCGCGTCTCCGGGAACTGGATGTCCTCGCCGCGCGCGATCCACTTGTCGACGTTCCCCTGCCCGGCGTTGTACGCGGCGAGAACGAGCCTCTCGTTGTGGTACTTCGCAAACAGGTTGTCGAGGTACCACGCGCCATAGCGGATGTTGATCTCGGCGTTGTAGAGGTCGCTCGTCTCGAATGCGTTTCCCCCGGTGCGGATCGCGATCCCGCGGGCGGTCGACGGCGTCAGCTGCATGAGGCCGATCGCGCCGGACGACGATTCGACCGACGGGCGGAACTTCGACTCCTGGTAGATCACCGCCGCCATCAGGGCCGGATCGAGGTGGTGCTCCTTCGCATGGACTCGGATGTACGCCGAGTAATGCAGCGGATACCGGATCCGCTCGTACCACGGCGGAGTCGTCCGGAGCACATATCCGGCGGCGGCCGCCACGATTGCGGCGAGCACGACGATCCAGCGGAGCTTCCTCACGCCGGGGCGAGGTCGTGCATCACGGAGCCGACGAACGCGTCGAGCTCCTCGATCGTGCCGATGTTCTGATAGGCGTAGTCCGCCCGCGCGACCTTCTCGCGGTCGTCGAGCAGGCGCGACTCGCGATCGTCCGTCGCGACCTCCGACCGCGCGCGCCGGAGCTTGGACGGTGCGGTGATCACGACGACCTTGTCGAATCGCTCCTCCCCACCCGTCTCGTACAGCAGCGGCACCTCGGTCACAGAGACCTTGGGAGCGTCGGGGAGCGTGGCCAGCTGGTCGCGCCATTGCAGGTACTCGGCTGCGACGAGAGGATGCAACGTCTCCTCGAGCCATGCAAGCGCCTCGCGGTCGTTGAAGACGACGGTTGCGAGCGCACCGCGGTCGATCTCGCCGTCCGGCGCGACGATCCCGTTGCCCATCCGCTCGACGACCGCGTCGCGGACGTCCCCTCGCCGCAGGAGATGGTGGACGATCTCGTCGCTCGAGACGGTCGCTGCACCGTGGCGCGCGAATGCGCGAAGCGCCTCGCTCTTGCCGGCTCCGATCCCGCCCGTGATCGCGACCGCGACCGGGCGGGCCACTACTGCTCGGAGGGAGCTTCCGCCTCTTCGGCTTCGGCTTCGGGCTCGGGCTCGAGCTCAGCCTCGGGCGCGGCCTCGGCGTCGGGAGCGACTTCGGCGTCTGCCTCGACGGCAGGAGCTTCAGGCTCCTCGGCCGCGGCCGCCGGCTCCTCGATCTCTTCCGGAGCCTCCGTGACCGGCGCCTCGGCGAAGACCTCTTCCGAGAGATCGATCGCGGGACGGGTATGCACCGACTCGGCGCCGTCCGCGCGCGGCTGCACGGGATCGGTGTCCTCGACCCGCTTCAGCGACAGCGAGAGCCGCCGGCGCTCGCCGTCGACCTCGATGATCTTCACATTCACCGGCTGACCCTGCGAGACGACCTCGCGCGGGTTCTCCACGTGATGCTGCGCGAGCTCGGAGATGTGCACCAGGCCTTCGACGCCAGGGAGGATCTCGACGAAGGCGCCGAACGTCACGACCTTCGTCACGCGGCCTTCGACGACGTCGCCCTCGTGGTAGCTCTCGATCACCTGCTGCCACGGGTCGCTCTGGGTCTGCTTCAGGCCGAGCGAGATGCGCTGGCGGTCGCGGTCGATGTCGAGCACCTTGACCTCGACCGTCTGCCCGATGTCGAGCACCTCGGACGGATGGTTGACGTGCGACCACGAGAGCTCGGAGATGTGGATGAGCCCGTCCATCCCGTCGAGGTCGACGAACGCGCCGAAGTCGACGATGTTCGAGATCTGACCCTCGACGACGTCGCCGGGCTGCAGTTTGTCGAGTATCTGCTGGCGCTGCTCCTTGCGCTCCTCCTCGAGCACGGCGCGGCGCGAGAGCACGACGTTGTTGCGCGAGCGGTTGAGCTCGATCACCTTCGCGCGCAGCTCCTGGCCGAGGAACTCGTCCAGGTCCTGCACGCGGCGGATGTCGACCAGCGACGCAGGCAGGAAGCCGCGCACGCCCAGGTCGAGAATGAGACCGCCCTTGACGACCTCGATCACGCGGCCGTTCACCGGGTCGCCCGACTCGGCGGCGCCCTCGATGTTCTTCCAGGCCAGCTCGAAGCGGGCGCGCTTCTTCGACAGGATCAGGCGCCCCTCGGCGTCCTCCTTCGTGAGCACGAGCGCGTCGATCTCGTCCCCGAGGTTGACCTCGTCGGACGGGTTGACCGAGCGCCGGATGGACAGCTCGGAGACAGGGATGACCCCTTCGGACTTGTAGCCGATGTCCACCAGAACCTCGTCCTTGTCCACGCGGACGACCGTGCCGTGGACGACCTGCCCCTCGTTGATCTCGGGAAAGGTGGACTCGTAGTCGGGGATCAGCTGGCCGTCCGGGCCCTCGACCCAGACGCCGGGCTCCTGCTGCATAAGGTCGTTGCTAGCCAAGCGGCCGGGAAGTATAGCCACGTTCCCTCTACGCCCCGGATGCGCAAACGGTTCACCGAAACCAGACGCCGCCGCCCTCGTCGAGGCGCGCGTCCTTGGCCCAGGCGACGTCCCAGCTGTTCCCCTCGGGGTCGCGCCAGCTGAAACCGCCGCCCCAGAACGCCTCCGTCGGCTCCTCGAGCAGCTCGACGCAGTCGACGCCCTGCAGGGCCGCGTAGATCGCCATTCGGGAGCTTCAGCTCTTCGCCTCGGCCCAGTTGTCGCCGACGCCGATGTCGACGGCGAGCGCCGGATCGAGGTCGTAGGCGCCGCACATCTCTGCACGGACGAGCTCGCGCACCCTCGAGACCTCGGGCTCCGGCACCTCGAGCAGCAGCTCGTCGTGGACCTGCAGCACGAGCCGTGCACCCCGGCCTTCTTCCTGCAGCCGGCGGGCGATGTGGATCATCGCGACCTTGATGATGTCCGCGTTCGAGCCCTGCATGACGAAGTTGACCGCGACGCGCTCGCCGAAGCCCCGCGTCTGCCGGTTCGACGCGCGAATCTCAGGGACAGGACGCCGACGGCCGAGAAGCGAGGTCACGTAGCCGTCGGCAGCTGTCTGCGCGATCGTCCGCCCGATGAAATCCTGCACGTGTGGGAAGCGCGCGAGGTACGCGTCGATGTAGCGCTGCGCCTCGTCGCGTGGGATCTCGAGGTTCTCCGACAAGCCGTAGGCCGAGATGCCGTAGACGATCCCGAAGTTGATCATCTTCGCGATCGAGCGCTGGCCCGGCGTCAGCGCCGCGGGATCGACACCGAGCACCTCCGACGCCGTCGCCGTGTGGATGTCCTCGCCGCGCGCGAACGCCTCGCGCAGCTTCGGCTCGCCGGACACATGCGCCAGGATCCGCAGCTCGATCTGAGAGTAGTCGGCGGACATGATCCGGTGGCCTTCCTCCGCAATGAACGCCGAGCGGATCTCGCGGCCGAGCCCGGTGCGGATCGGGATCGACTGCAGGTTCGGGTCGGAGGTCGACAGGCGGCCGGTCGCCGCGACCGTCTGGTTGAAGGTCGTGTGCAGCCGGCCGTCCGCGTCCGAGATGAGCGAGGGCAGCGGGCCGAGGTAGGTGTTGAGGAGCTTCGAGAGCTCACGCCATTCCTCGATGATCGGGACGATCGCATGCTCGTGCCGGATCGAGCGCAGCACCTTCGCGTCGGTCGAGTAGCCGGTCTTGCCCTTGCGGCCGGCGGTCAGCCCGAGCTGCTCGAACAGCACGCGGCCGACCTGTTGGGTCGACCCGAGCATGAACTCGCCGCCCGCCGCCTCGAACGCCTGCGACTCGAGCTCCTCGACGCGATCGGCAAGGCGCGCGGTGATCTCCCCCATGCGGTACGTGTCGATCCTCACGCCCGCCGTCTCCATCGAGGCGAGCACCGATGTCAGCGGCAGCTCGACCGTCCGGTAGAGGTCGGTGACGCCGCGCTCGTCGAGCCGGTCGAGCAACGGCCCGATCAGCCGCCGCGGTGTCTCAGCGTGCCGGACGAGCGCCGTGGTCTCCTCGTCGGCCGCGGGAGTCGGCAGCAGCTCGACGCCGTACTCCGCCGCGAGATCGTCGAGCTCGTACGACGCGCGCCCCGGATCGATCAGGTAGGCGGCGAGCAGCGTGTCCTCCTTCGCGTCGACGCGGAGCGCCTTCGCGTCGTGCACGACGACCTGTGAGCCGTCCGGGAGGAGCGATCGCTGCCCGACGACGACATCCGCGCCGTTGGCCACCGCCGCGCGGTCCGCGATCGCCGCGTACCCCACGACGCCCCGGTAATCGAGGGCGCCCTCGCGCCACGGCACCTCGATCCCGGTCACCTTCATCGGTGCGGACGGCACCGCTGCGTCGAGCTCATCGACGCGGTTCAGCAGCGCACGGAACTCGAAACGCCGGAAGATCTCCTTCAGCTCGGCGCGATCTGGCGGAGCGAGCACGAGCTGTGCGGGGTCGCAGTCGATGTCGAGGTCGCGCCGCATCGTCGCCAGCTCCTTCGACGTCCGCGCGATGTCGGCGTGCTCGGTGATGTTCTTCCGGCGCGCAGGCGACAGCTCGTCGGCGTGCTCGATGACGGCCTCGAGCGAGCCGTACTGCGCGACCAGCTGACCCGCGGTCTTGTCGCCGATCCCGGGGACGCCAGGGATGTTGTCGGAGGTGTCCCCCTTCAGCCCGATGAAGTCGGGCACCTGCTCGGGTGTGACGCCGTAGCGCGCCTCGACCCGTTCCGGGGTGTAGACGTTGACGTCCGCGACGCCGCGCGGCGTCATCATCAGGCAGACGTTGTCGCTGCAGAGCTGGAACGCGTCGCGGTCGGTCGAGACGACGCACGTCTTTATTCCCTGCGTGTCGGCCCGCGTCGCGAGCGTCGCGATCACGTCGTCCGCCTCCCACCCCTCGAACTCGAGGTTGCGGTAGCCGAACGCCTCGACGATCGGGCGGAAGTGCGGGAACTGCTCGCGCAGGAGGTCGGGCATCGACTTCCGGCCTTCCTTGTAGACCACCTCCGCCGCCTCGGCGACGGCGGCGCGGTGCACGGGCCGCGTGTCCCAGGCGACTGCGACGCCCTT
>DASXDB010000058.1:0-3696 GCA_036490895.1 Gaiellaceae bacterium | reverse complement strand
GTCGTGACGTCGGCGATGCCGCGCTTGACGTTCTGGAGCTGTTCGAGCTGCTTCTCGTACGAGTAGTCGAGCGTCTCGTTCGGGTTCTCCGCACGGTCGAGCGCCTTGGACGCCTTCGAGCGGAAGATGAGCATGAAGCGGGACCACAGGCCGGGCATAACGGAGTCTCCTCAGGTCGGATGTCGGTAGGTTAGCCGGGTGGACGTGATCGATCCTCGCATCGAGGAGTACGTCGAGCGGCTGTCGTCGCCGCACGAGGACCTGCTCGCCGAGCTGTCCGCCGAGACCGCCGATGTGCTCGGGATGACGCAGATGCTGACCGGCCCCGTCGCCGGCCGGTTCCTCGAGCTGCTCGTCTGGTTCGGGCGGCCGCAGCGCGTCCTGGAGATCGGCACGTTCAGCGGCCACTCGGCGCTCGCGATGGCCGCGGCGCTGCCCGAAGGCGGCCGGATCGATGCCTGCGAGCTCGACCCGGAGCGCGCAGCCTTCGCGCAGCGGTACTTCGACCGCTCGCCCGACGGCGCCAAGATCACGCTCCATGTCGGCCCGGCGCTGGAGACGGTGAACGGGCTCGAAGGCGACTTCGACCTCGTCTTCATCGACGCCGAGAAGGAGGGCTACGTCGGCTACTACGAAGCGGTCCTGCCACGGCTCTCCGAGCGCGGGCTGATCGTCGCCGACAACACGTTGGCGGGCGGCCGTGTCGTCGAGGGCGAGCGGCCCGACATCGCGGACTTCAACGAGCACGTCGCGGCCGATCCGCGCAGCATCCAGGTCGTCCTGTCGGTCCGCGACGGGATGACGCTCGTCCGTCGCGCGTAACGCGCCTCGGCTTGCCCCGGGCGCCTCCGGCGTCGTAGGTTCCCGGAAAGACCCGGGCAGGAGGCAGACGAAATGCGCAGCAAGACGGTTGTCACGGTGGTGCTCGGAGTGCTGTTGATCGCACTCGTCGCCGCCTGTGGGAGCAAGACGTCATCGACCGGCACCACGACGAATGCGGGGGCGTCGGCTCAGGGCACAGGATCGGGCTCAGGGTCGGGATCGGGCTCAGGGTCCGGCGCACCGTCGTTCGCATCGGCGAAGAACTGCAAGGAGCTCGCAGGGCTCGCGGCCAAGGTCTCACAGTCCTTCCAGCCGAACGCGAACGGCGAGCTCGACCTGAGCAAGGAAGCGGACGCGCTGGACGCGCTCGCGAGCGCCGCCCCCGCCGACATCAAGAGCGACTTCACGACGTTCGCCGACGCGTTCAAGAACTTCGCCAAGGCCTACGGCGACGCGAAGCTGAAGCCGGGCGCCACGCCGAGCCCCGCCCAGATCGCGAAGCTGACGGCGGCAGCGCAGTCGCTCAACACGCCGAAGCTCCAGAAGGCGATGCAGCATTTGTCCGCGTGGGGCAGCTCGCACTGCGGCATCTCCTCGACGGGGTGAACGCCTTCCTGCCCGAGTCGACACGCCTGCTGATGCTGAAGGACGACGGCTCGGTGCTCGGCTGAATCGCGGCTGCAACGGTGTCTGACACCTTCTGGTGTCAGACACCTTCCCGCGCCTACGCTTCGTCGGTGATCCGACGGAAGCGTGTCGTCGTATATGTCGAGCGGGAAGACGGCCTTCTCGTCTTCGACCACCGCGACCATCCCGAGGCTGGAACGCAGGTTCCTGCGGGTGGCGTGTACGAGGGCGAAGACATGACGGATGCCGCGATGCGCGAAGTACGAGAGGAAACCGGCGTCCGCTTGGAAGCGAAGCCTCAGTTTCTAGGAACGCACGAGCATCTCGATGGACTCGGGCGTCCAGCCCGAAGCCACTTCTTCCTGGCACGCGCCCCGAACGGCCTACCTGCCTCATGGCAGCACATCGTCTCGGGCGACGGAGACGACGCGGGCCTCGTCTTCGAGTGCCGATTCGAAGCTGCGCCAGCGCTCTGGCCCGCTCAGTCGGTGTTCTGGCCAACCGAAGACCGTTCCTGACCCGCCCTGGTGACTGTCCGAAACGGACAGTAGGGTGCCGTCCCGTCGTCTTATCGTCGCTCGCTGCGAGGTGAAGTACACCGGAAGGTTGAACGCCTTTCTCCCGGAGTCGACACGTCTCCTGATGCTCAAGGAAGATGGCTCGATCTTGATTCATGCCGATGCCGGGGGCTTCAGGCCTCTGAACTCCGGCGGGTGACCGTCGCGCGCTAGTCGGCGACCCTGCGCCAGCCGACGGCGAGGCAGTCTCCGACCTCCATGCCGACGCCGACCGCGCTGGGCTCACCGTCGACCAGCCACCTCACGTCGTAGAGGTCACCCGTCCTCTCGATCTCCAGGTCGTACCCGTCGGAGAACTCCCCGCTCTCGAGGTAGTAGCGAATGTGGTAACGCCTGCCCCGAGCCTCCCCAGGCGTTCTCGTACGACCACCGCGCGTCGAGGGTTCCTGGCGCCTCGCCCCTCGCGTACAGAGCGAAGCCGATGTTCGACCCTTTCATCGACCCATCTTCCTGCACAAAAGCCTGTGATCTCAAGCCTGTCCGAAAAGGACAGTAGGGTCCGCGCCCATGCGTCTGATCGTCGCGCGCTGCGAAGTTTCGTACACCGGCCGTTTGACCACACGGCTTCCCGAGTCCGTGCGCCTCCTGATGATCAAGGAGGACGGCACGTTCATGGTCTGGTCCGATTCCGGAGGGCAATCCGTAAAGCCGCTCAACTGGATGACGCCGCCGACGGTGATCGAGACTAGTGACGACCTGGTGGTCGTGCGGAAGCGCGCCGGGCGCAGCGAAGACCGCCTCGAGATCCGGCTCGTCGAGGTGCTCTCCGACGTGATGCACGACATGGGCGAGGCCGCCGCGCTCGAGAAGGACGGTGTCGAACGCGATCTCCAGCTGTTGCTCGCGGCCGACCCGGAGGCGATCGAGCCCGGGCTCCGGCTCGTCAAGCGCGAGTGGCCGACCGATGTCGGCCCGGTCGACCTGATGTGCCGCGACTCCGACGACTGCTGGGTCGCCGTCGAGATCAAGCGCGTCGGGACGATCGACGCCGTCGAGCAGCTGACGCGCTACCTCGACTGCATTCGCGCCGACCGGTCACGCGCGGCGTGCCGCGGAATCCTCGCGGCGCAGCAGCTGAAGCCTCAGGCGATCGCACTCGCGGAGCAGCGCGGCATCGGCACCGTAGAGGTCGATCTCGCGGTCCTGCGCGGCGAGCGTGAGCCCGAGCTGACGCTGTTCGCGATGTGATCGCGACCCGTCAGAGGTCGCACCGGGGGAGTTCGGGTCCAGCCTTAGAAGACGACCGCCGCCTTGAGCAGGTCGTCGGGCGGCGAGGCGAGCAGCTCCGGTAGCGCGTCCAATCCGATGCGATGCGTCACCAGGCGCTCCCACGGATACGCGCCGCTCGCGAGGAAGACGAGCGCAGCTCGCACGGTCTGCGGCGTGTGGTGGAACGAGCCGCGAATCGTCAGCTCCTCGTAGTGCACGCGATACGCATCGACCGGCGGCCGGGCGTCGCGAGGCAGGCCGCCGAACATGACGACGGTGCCGCCCGGACGGACGAGCTCGACGACGTCGGACCACGCCCGCTCCGTGCCCGCCGCCTCGATCACGACGTCCGCGCTGCGCCCGTCCCCCACCTCGGCCCCGAATTCCTCGACGAGCGCCTGGCGCTCCGGGCGGCCCCCGACGATCACCGGCCACCCGCCGGCATCTGCGACGGACGCGG
>DASXDB010000057.1:0-9637 GCA_036490895.1 Gaiellaceae bacterium | reverse complement strand
TCTCAAGGACTGGAGCCTGCAACTTTCCCGGAGCGGTTCAAAGAGTCACAAACGGCACGGAGGCACCTAGCCTGGCAACGGCCCCTGACGGACCGACCAAACGAGTCTCACAGACGCCTGAGCGAAGCGCAGTTCGAAGAGGTGTCAGACACCTTGAGGTGTCTGACACCGTTTGATGCGCGGGATCGCTCGCCTGGGCGAGTGTCCTCGCGCCGGAGGGATGAACGCGAAGCGAGATTCTCGGCCGCCCTCGCACCACCGTGGAGCAAACCTCCTCGTGTACAGCCAGCTCGTCCGAGCGTGCGTCGCAAGGCAGTGTCAGAGCGATTATTGGAACCGCCGCGGGTTTTTGGACCGCCCCCATACGCCTCTCCGGCGAGACGGCCTCCCGTGCGAGTACCGGGGCGGGGCTTCCGGCGACGGCCAAGCGAGTCATGCTCGGGCGACCAGGTAGTGGTATTCGTTCGACAGCCGGTAGCTGCCGTCGGCTCTGCGGTAGGGCGCCAGGCCGTCGACGATCGCGGTCCCGAGCTCGTGCTCGCGGTCGGCGCCCGCGATGAGCGCGAGACCGGCGACGGCGGTCATGGCGCGGCCGAGCGTCTCCGCGTCCGGATAGACGAACGCCCACGTCGAGTCGAACTCCAGGCCCGGCGCGAGGCCCGCCTGCGCCGCCAGCTCGCGCAGCAGTCCCGGCTGTGAGAGGTCAGGGTCGGGCGGCGCATCCGGCGGCCTCGGCGGGAGGAACGGCCGCGCGATCTGCTTCATCGCCTCGAGGTCGCACCGGTCGTGCGCGCCCCAGACCTGGAGCACGACCTGCGCGCCGGGCTTGGCGACGCGACGGGCCTCACGCAGGGCCGCGACCATGTCGTCGGCGAAGAAGAACGAGTTGAAGCCGGTGACGAGGTCGAAGACGTCGTTCTCCCATGGGAGATGCTCCATGTCACCCACCCGGAGATCGGCCCGCGGCAGGCGAGCCTCGGCGAAGGCGACGAGCTCCGCGGAGGCGTCGAGGCCGCTGGGCTCGGCGCCGCGATCGGCGACCAACCGCAGGAACGAGCCTGCGCCGCAGCCGACGTCGAGCACCTTCCAACCTCGCTCGAGCCCCGTCCGCTCGAGTGCGGCTGCGTAGGTCGGGCCTTGCATGTCCTCGCTGAACGCCCAGTCGCCGGGCCGGGCGCCCCACAACGGCCCCCAGCGGGACGCGCTGCCTGTAGCCGATGCTGTCGCCATCGCTTCCTCCCAGCTAGACTATGGAACGTAGGTATAAACTATGACTGATAGTTCTGTCAAGCGCGAGCTCTCGCTCTTCTCCTACGAGATCCTCGGGCTCGTCGGCGAGGGTGGATCGGGTGCGCACGATCTGTTGCGCATGGCCAGGTACGGCCGCCTGCTCGACTGGGCCGGTGAGAGCCAGTACTACGTCGAGCCGAAGCGCCTCGCCAAGCTCGGCTACCTCCAGGCACGTCAGGAGCCCGGCAAGACGCGCGATCGGACGCTCTACACCATCACCGCGAAAGGGAGGCGCGCGCTCGCGGACTACGCTCACTCAGCGGTGACGGTGACGCCGTTGAAGAGTGAACCGCTGCTACGGCTGCTGATCTGCGACCTCGTCGGCGAAGAGGTCACACGCGAGAGCCTCGCGACACTTCGCGACGACCTCGAAGACCTGCGCCGGCGCCTCGACGACAGCGAGGAACGCGCCGACAGGCTGCCGCACCGCCGGAAGTACCTCCTGCTCGTGAACGAGTTCCTGCGCGGATTCCTCGACCTGCACACCGAGCTTCTCGACCGGGTCGACCGCGAGCTGGCGCCGCCCCGCCGCCGACGGCGGGGAACGAGCGCCTGAGTGCCGGTTGCCTATTCGGGGTCGTCGGTCGGCGTGTCGACGTGCTCGATCTCGGTGAGCAGGCCGTCGACGCACGAGATGGCGACGGTGTCGCCGACTGCGTAGCCGTCGAGGCTCGGCGACTGCTCGCCGCGCATGCAGGCGACATTGCCGCCGTCCGTCGTCAGCGCAACGCCACGGTCGCCCAGCTCGCGGATCACACCGTTCGCATGGAGCTCGGTATGTGTCGTCGGAGCCGGGGGCGTCTCGCCGTCGAGCCTCTTCAGAAGCACGAGCTCCATCGTCGACGCGCGACAGCCCATGCCGACCTTGTCGCCGACCTTCACCGATGCAGTGCTCGGCGAGAGTGCGGTGATGGTGCATGTGGCCGGGCCATGCTCGGTGGAGAGCGTGATCGACCCATCCGTCAGCGCCGAGATGGTGCCGACGAAGTACCGGCCGACATCGGGCGCCGCGATCGCGACGAGCACGCCGTCGGCGCACGCGACCTTCGCATGCTGACCGACCTTGAAGCCGTCTGTCTTCGGCGAGTCGGGGCCGATCGAGCAGGTCAAGTCGCGGTCGCCGTCGTGGAGGCTGATCGACGAGTCGGTGAGCGCGGTGATGACGCCGCCGAACGTGACCGGCCTCGTGTCCTTCGACGCGGGCGGGACTGAACGATCCGTGCGGAGCTTCGTGAGGACGAGACCGCCGTGGCGACGCCTGACGCAGACCGCGCGGACGCGATCCCCGACAGCGACCTTCGCCAGCGAGGGCGAGTGCCTCGCGAGATTGCACGTGGTGGTGATTCCGCCGTGAACGGAGATCGAGATCGCCGTGTCCGACATGGACGCCACCGTCCCGCGAAGGGACTTGCCGTTGCCCGCGAGCGCGGGCACGGTGAGAGACGCCGTCGCGGCCGTGACCGCCGCGACGAGGATGAGTAGCCGCTTCATGGGGCTCATGCTCATCGCCTTCGGGGGAGACCACCCTCCCCCGTCGGTGTGATTGCGCGAAAGATCCCTCGATCCGCGGCAATCCCAGAGCTATCAAGGCTTTGCGCCGACGTGACGATAGAAACGAGGTGCGGCGCATCGGTCGTCTCATCTGGCGCAACGCCCCGCTCGGCCTGGGCGTGGTCGGCTTCGTCGTGCTCGCCTTGCAGGTCGAGACCGGCCTCGGCGGCGCCTGGCTCGCCAATGTCAACACGAAGTACACCTACGACGCGATCCTCGTCCTCGCCGCGCTGAACTGCTTCCTCTGCGGCCGGGGCAGGTCCGATCGCGCGGTGTGGATCTGGGTGGGCGTTGCGATCTCGGCGTGGACGGCCGGCGACATCTACTACACGATCTTCCTCGACGGGAAGGCCGTCGTCCCATTCCCGTCGCTCGCCGACGCCGGCTATCTCCTCTTCTATCCGCCGGTCTATGTCGCGCTCGTCGTGCTCTTCCACAAAGAGGTGCGCGGCATCGTCCGAAGCCTCTGGCTCGACGGCGTGATCGCCGCGCTGACGACGGCGGCCCTCGCTGCAAGCGTCGTCTACGCGATCGTCGAGCGTTCGTTGGACGGCACCGGCGAGACGGCGGCGGCCGTCGCGACGAACCTCGCGTACCCGCTCGGCGACATGCTCGTGCTCGGGATCGTCGTCGGCGCGGTGGCGCTCTCCGGCTGGCGCTTCTCGGCGCGCTGGCTGATCTTCGGCGGAGGGCTCCTCGTCTTCGCGGTGTGCGACAGCGTCTACCTCGTCGAGATCGCGAAGAACACGTACGTCTACGGAACGTGGCTCGACCTCGGGTGGCCGGCCGGAATGCTGTTGCTCGCAGGCGCGGGGACGCTGCCGACGCGACGCGTTCGCGCGGCACAGCTCGGCGGCTACCGCCTCATCGTCGTTCCCGGGCTCTTCGGCTCGGTCGCCCTCGCGCTGCAGATCGTCGACCATTTCCAGCCGCTGAACACGCTGGGCATCACGCTCACTTCGCTCGCGATCGGCGCCGTCTTCGTGCGCATGGGGATGACCTTCATGGACTATCTCTCGCTCCTCGATCGCACGCGGCATGAGTCCAAGACAGATCTGCTGACCGGGCTCTGGAACCGGCGCGCGCTCATCGGGGATCTCGACGAGACGATCGAGTCCCAGACCAAGTCGGTGTTGATGCTGTTCGACCTGAACGGGTTCAAGTCGTACAACGACCGCTTCGGCCATCCGGCGGGCGACGCGCTGCTCTCCCGATTGGGTGCGCGGCTGCGGGACGGGCTCGGCGCGGACGGACGCGCCTATCGGCTCGGCGGCGACGAGTTCTGCGTCCTGGTCGGCGTCGACGACACGAAGATGGCCGACGTCGTCGCCGCCACGACCGCGAACCTCGCCGAGGAGGGCGAGAGCTTCAAGATCACGTCGTCGGTGGGCATCGTCGTGCTCCCGGACGAGGCAGGCGACACGACCGAGGCGCTCAAGGTCGTCGATCGCCGCATGTACCGCCAGAAGGGCGGCGACCGCCCGGTCGGCGCCGAAGGCCGCGGCGCACTGCTCGGTGTGCTCGAGGCGCGGGACGCCGTCCTCGCGGCGCACACGAACGAGGTCGTGCGGTTCTCGCGACAGATCGCACAGCGCATCCCCTACGACCTCTCGATCGAGACCGTCGTCTCGGTCGCGCAGCTCCACGACATCGGCAAGCTCGCCGTTCCGGACTCGATCCTCCTCAAGCCCGGCCCGCTCGATGCGAGCGAATGGGAGGTCGTTCGCCAGCACACGCTCGCCGGCGAGCGCATCGTGGGCCGTGTTCCAGGGCTTGACGTCGTCGCCGACGCCGTGCGCGCATCACACGAGCGGTGGGACGGGCTCGGCTATCCGGACGGGCTTGCCGGCCATGAGATTCCGCTCTCGGCGAGGATCGTCGCGGTCGCCGACTCGTACGCGGCGATGACGACCCCTGACCGGCCGTACCGCGAGCCGCTCACACCCGAAGACGCCGAGGCCGAGGTGATTCGCTGTGCGGGCACGCAGTTCGATCCGCTCGTCGTCGAGGCGTTCCTGGCCGTGCTCGCCACCGAGCACGCGGCGTCTGTTCAAGCCGCCTAGATCAAAATCGCGCAGCGGCGGGCGTCGCCGGGTAAAGGGGATGGCCCGATCTGCCACACGGTGTAGGACGAGCCGTCGAGATCGACGGTCGCTCCGGCCGGAGGCGGCGGCGCATCGACCTCGGAAAGCTCGTAGCCGGTCGGCGAGCAGAGCAGGCGTGTATGCGTCGTGGCGGCGCGGACCGCGTCGAGGTCGATCCCGGGGTGCTCCTCGATCGCCCGCAGCTTTGCCTCGAGCTCGTCGATGCGTGCGGCGAGCGCCAGCTGGCGGTCGGCGTCCGACGGAGAGAAGAGGGTCGCGCGAAGGTTCTTCCGGTCGACCCCCACCCCCCGCGCAAGTGAATACGCGGCCACGAATCCCGCTTCGTCGCCTGCGCGTGCGTTCCTTGTTCTCGAGGCGGGGCTATCGGCCCCAGAGATCGAGCTCGGCCTTCAGCGCGTCGATGCGCTTGTGCAGCGCGCGCCGGGCATCCGAGATCTTGCGCTCCTTCACGGCCGCCGCGTCGTTCGGGTATGCGTCGAGCCGGTCGTGAAGCTGCCTCCGGATCTCCGACACCTTGCGTTCCTGCTGCTCGAGCCGCTCGAGCTCGACGATCATCGCGTTGAAATCGAAGAACGTCTGGGTCGCCATGATCGTCCTATCGGCCCGCTTCCTGTCCCGACGATCCCTCGTTCGGGTGACGGCCCGGAGCCCCTTCTCGGGGAGTCCGGCGGGCGATCGCGATCGAGAACCACACCAGCGTGGCGACCAGCATTGCGGCATCCGCGATGCCGACGAACACCCCCGATGTCCCGCGGAGCACGATGAGCGTGATAAGGACGGCAAACGTCGCGAGCACCGCGAGGATCGCCGCCGCATACGCGCCCCACCGGAGGTACCAGGGCGTCGAGAGCGGCGCCAAGCCGCGGTCGAACCGATCGAGGGCGCGCTCGAGCTCCTCGAGCCTGCGAAGCGCCCGCTGCGCCCGCAGCCGCTGCCCGCGCGCCCGCCGCTCGTCGAGCTCGACGCGTGTCCGTTCGGCGAGCGAGATGAGGACTACGCGTCCGAGTGCGCGCCGCCCGCCCCCGGACTTCCCCTCGCGGGCCACGCTACGGCTCCTCCGGGCGGCGCAGCAGCGGCCGGATCTGCTCCTCGAGTGCCGCGATCTCGGCACGGATCGCGGTGTCCTCGGCGCGTAGATCGTCGAGCGTCTTCTGCGAATGCTCGCTCGGGAACTGGTGGTGGCGCTCCTCGGCGCGCTCGAGCACGCGCGCAAGATCCTGGGCGCGGTGCCGGAGCCGGACCAGGCGCATGGCGATCTCGTCGAGGTCGGGAAGGTCTGGCGAGGACATTCGATTGGATTGTGACGACCCCGAGCTGGTAAAGCTAACGGTGTGGACGAAGCCGAACTGAGGGCGAAACTCGCCCAACTGCGAGAAGAGGAGCGTGACGTTTCGGCTCGACGGGTGCAGTTGCACGAACGCCTCGCGAGCTTCTCGAACACGGTCGCCGAGGAGCAGGAACGAGAGCTGTCCGAGAAACGCCGCGAGCTGCACGCGGAGATCGACCGCATCCGCGGTCTCTTGGGCGAATAGATGCCCGACCCGATTGCTTTTTGCGCGCGGCACGAGTATGAAGCGAGTGGGATGGGGGAACGGAGGGGGCGGCTCTTCGTGCTGTGGCTGCTTGCGTCGACGCTGGCGGCATTCGACCTGTGGGTCAACGTTTTCGTGCCCACGCCCGATTGGGCATTCCATCAGCGGTCGGGTCTGTGGGCGTTCGGCTGTGTCGTTCTGCTGATCGCGGTGATCCCGTTGACCCGGCTTCCCTCGCCGGCGGTCACGATCGGCGCGGGGTTCCTGGCCGGCGGCGTGCTCGGCAACCTGATCTCAGGTGCGAGCGACCACCTCGCCGTCCCGAACCCACTCCAGGTTCACACGAGCGCGGGCGGCGGCATCGCATTCAACTTCGCCGACGCGTTCATCATCACGGGCAACCTGATCCTCGTGCTTGCGCTCTGCGCCCTCGTGATCAAGAACCGCAGCCAGTTGCATCACAAGAGCGCCTTCGCTCACATCTTTCGCCGCGACGGATAGACGTCGAGTCACGAAGGACGCCGGCGCTCGGCTACCGGTGCGCACCATGGCGGAGGTCGATCCAGAATCGATCCTCTCCGTGTCGTTCGTCCTCGTGAATGCCGCCGTTGGCGAGGATGACCTTCCGAGAAGGCTGGTTGTCCACGGCACACGTCAGAAGCACCTGTTCGATTCCCATCCGTTCGCACTCGCCCAGCCCCTCGGCAAGCATGCGGGTCGCGTGGCCCTGCCGCTGCCAGGGCGAGACGACGTGATAGCCGATATGGCCGCCAACCATCAGAAGCTCGGGCGTCAGCTCATGCCGGACGACGAGCGTCCCCAGGTAGTCGGCCCGGGCGCAGTACCAGAAGATCGTCGAGGGGACGCCCCACCTGGTTCGAACGCCGCGCGTCGCTGCGACGAACCCCGCGAAATCGTTTTCGGCGTCGACAAGCCAGCCCACGGGGGTTCCACGCGCAACGCAGTCGACTCGCTCACCCGCGAGGTACGAGTCTCGCACCCGCGTCGTCGGTGCGATCAGTCGAGGCGTCTCGGTCGTGCGGGTCAAGCCGGCAGTTTGCCGGGTGCGCGGTTCTCGCGCGCCCGTTTCTCTGACCTAGACTTCACACGTGGCGACAGTCCGGAGATATTGGGGATGGCTCGGGCACCGGCTTCGGCTCTCGAGGCCCGGCCGCGTCTTCTTCACCGTTGCACTTGTCGTCTGCATCGCCGGATTTGTGGACGCGCGGGCCAACGGCGCCCGGGAGGGCGGCGCACCTCTGGTCGTGCTCGCTCTCGTGTTGGTCGGCCTGGTCAGCCTGGATGCCGTCGGCCGGGGAGCCGTCGCCGTCGTTCGCCGTCTGAACGCCGGCGCAGCCGACTGATCGTCAGCCGAGAGCGAACCGCTTCATCGAGGCCGTTGTCGGGCGACCGCATACGACGTGAGGAACGTCACGACCAGGAACAGCACCGTCAAGGCGAAATCGCCGTCGATGTGTTCTCGATGATCGAAGAAGTTTCGATCGACCAATTCGTTCGCCGTGACGACGACCACCGCGATCAGGAGCCATATGCGCCAATGTGAGCGAAGGTGGCCACGCATCCCTCCACCCTTCGCGTCATTGGACACGAAATCAAGGGACATGCGATTCATGACACGACTCGCGACGCGAGGGTTGTGATCGAACTCGCACCCGCACGTCATGTTCACCGTGGACGACGTCGACGATACGCTCGCCCGGGTCCGCGTTCCGACCGATGAAATGTCGCCGCGAGAAGGGTCACCAGTCCGAGGTCGCACACCACTACCGAGGGAGCTGCTATGTCTCGCGTCCGGGTTCACAACTTCTCGATCTCGCTCGACGGGTTCGGCACCGGCGAGAGCCTGTCGTTGGAGAAGCCGTTCGGCCACGCCGGGCATCGCCTCCACGAGTGGATGTTCGCGACCGGATTCTGGGACGCCGCCGGCACGGCCGGCGCCGACAACGCCTTCGCCGAGCGTCACGGACACGGCATCGGTGCGGAGATCATGGGCGCCGGCAAGTTCGGCCCTCCGGGGTGGCAGGACGACGCCGGGTGGCGCGGCTGGTGGGGGCCAAATCCTCCGTTCCACACGCCGACGTACGTGCTCACCCATCGCCCGCGGGCGCCGCTCCAGATGGACGGCGGCACGACGTTCCACTTCCTCGATGCCGCGCCGGCGGATGCCCTGGCCGTGGCTCGGGAGGCCGCAGGCGGTCAGGACGTCCGCATCGGTGGAGGCCCCTCGATGTTGCGCGAGTTCCTCGCCGCCGGGCTCGTCGACCATCTGCACGTCGTGCAGGTCCCGATCCTGCTCGGCCGCGGCGTGCGGCTCTGGGACGGTCTGGAACATCTGGAGGAGCAGTACGACGTGGAGGCGGTCTCGACGCCGAGCGGCGTCACACATCTCACGTTCACCCGCTAGCGCGAGCGCGCGGGGTCTGCCGCGCGCCGCGAGCGTTGCCCGCCGCTCATACTCACAGGGTGGCCACCACCGATCCCGACCGGCGGCTGCGCAGCTCTGTCCCCTTGCTCGGCGTCGGCTCGGTGTGCCTTGCGTGGTTCTCGGCAGTTGCGGCCGTCGCGGTCAGCTACTCCGGGAAGACCAAGTACTTCTGCGATCCCTCGCCACATCACGGTCTGCGCGTCGTGCTTGTCTCACTCGCGATCGGCGGTGCGCTCATGGCAATCGTCGCCGGGGGCGCCGATGGGCTCTTCGGACGGCGTCCCGGCAAGGTGTGGTGGGAGTCGGTCGGGATCGTGGCGGCCGGTCTCCTGACGCTCCCCGGCGCGCCGATGCTGTACTTCGTCGGAGTAGAGCTCCTGCGGAACCACGTCGGTTGTTAGTTCCCGCCTCGCGGCGCTGCCGGCGGCCCGGACTGGTCAGGCGGGCGAGGCCGCGCCTTCGATGTACGCCGCGAGGCGCCATTCACCGTCGAGTCCCTTCAGCGTGTGTGCGCCGCGGTCCTCGAATGCGAGCCCGGCGCCCGCGAGGACCCGCGTCAGATCGGAGACGAGGATCTCGTCGGGATCGGCCTTGGCCATGATCCGTGCCGCCTCGTGAACGGTCACGCCGCGGATGTCGTCGCCGACGATCTCGACCTCGCCGACGTGAACGCCGACCCGTAGCTGCAGACCGTGCTCGCACGCGACCCGCCT
>DASXDB010000056.1:0-3233 GCA_036490895.1 Gaiellaceae bacterium | reverse complement strand
TGCCGGAACAGCGACCCACCGAGCGACACCGGCTTCCCGGTGACGATCTCCGGGACCGCGTAGCCCTTCTGCATCGAGTACGTGTCCATCATCCACGCCATCGTCTGCTCGTTCGTCGCCATGTCCGGCGCGGGAATGTCGAGCTGCGGCCCGATGAACGGCGCGAGCTCGGCGGTGAAGCGGCGCGTGATGCGCGCCAGCTCGGCCGGTGACAGCTCGCGCGGGCTGCAGCGCACGCCGCCCTTGGCCCCGCCGTACGGCAGGCGGAGCAGCGCGCATTTCCAGGTCATCCACATCGCGAGCGCCGCACACTCGCCGAGATCGACCCCGGCGTCGTAGCGGATGCCGCCCTTTGTCGGCCCGAGGACCGACGAATGCCTCACGCGATACGCGGGGAAGGTCGCGTAGCCACCGTCGTCGAGCCGAACAGGCAATGTGAGGATGACGGCCTGCTCGGGGTGGCGAAGCCGCGTCGAGACGAAGTCGGGGACGTCGGCCAAGGCCAGCGCGTGCTCGAGCTGGGTGCGCGCCTGCTGATAGAGCGGCGTGTCCCACTCGAGCTGGGACGGAGCTTGGACGGCCTTCGCCACGGCGCCGAAGCGTAGATGAAGCGGCCGGGACCCAGGCCGGCCACGATGGGCCGAACGACCCATTGCGGGTCGCCGCGAGACAGGCAATGCTGTGCCGATGAGGCACCCGGAGCTGCTGCCCGCCATCGCCGGCGGATTCGCCGTCGCCCTGGCGCACCTACGCTGGATCATGCTGACGCAGTGGACGTGCAAGACGTGCGGCACGGCCCACCTCCACTGCGAATGCAAGCCGGCGTGGGTCCGGAAGCTCCTCTAGCGTCCTCCGCAGGGATGACCCCACGGTCGTAAGCGGGGAGGACGCGGCGACGCGTCCCGCGGGTTACCGTGAGGCCGTGCGCACAGTCCTCGGCCGTCTGCGGCGGCCCCGCATCGAAGAGCGAGCGGCCGCGAAGGAGCGCGCGCGGATCGCGCACGAGCTGCACGACCTTGTCGCACATTCCGTCTCGGAGATGGTCGTCCAGGCGTCGGGCGTTCGCTGCTCGCTCACCGAGGGCCAGGAACGTGAGCGCGACGCGCTCCGCTCGATCGAGCAGATCGGCCGTGAAGCGCTGACCGAGATGCGGCGCATGCTCGGCGTGCTGCCCGGAGGCGGGGACGACCAGATGACCGAGCTCGCACCGCAGCCCGGCCTTGCCTACCTCGACCGCCTGATCGCCAACGTGCAGAGCGCGGGCCTCCCGGTGACGTTGCATGTCGAAGGTGAGCGACCTGCGGTGCCGATCGGCATCGACCTGTCGGCATACCGGATCGTGCAAGAGGGCCTCGCGAACGCACTCACGCACGCGAACTGCGCGCATGCCGACGTGACCGTCCGGTACGGCGGCGACGCCATCGAAGTCGAGATCGCCGACGACGGCTCGCGCGTCGACGGATCGGGACGCTCCGAGGGCGAGAGCCTTGCCGGGATGCGCGAGCGCGTCGCCCTCTACGGCGGGAAGATCGAGACCGGTCCGCGCGCCGGCGGCGGCTATCTCGTGCGTGCACAGCTGCCCGTCGAGGTGACGGCGTGATCCGGGTCCTGCTCGTCGACGACCAAGCGCTCGTCCGCGCCGGGTTCCGCATGATCCTCGACGCAGAGGCGGAGATCGAGGTCGTCGGCGAGGCAGCCGACGGCCGCCACGCGATCGACCAGGTTCGCTCGCTGCGCCCCGACGTCGTGCTGATGGACATCCGGATGCCCGACCTCGATGGGCTCGAGGCGGCACGGCGGATCCTCGCCGACGGCGTCGGCGGCGGCGAGCCGCCGCGCATCCTGATGCTCACGACGTTCGACCGCGACGAGTACGTCTACGAAGCCCTCCGCGCGGGCGCGAGCGGGTTCGTGCTGAAGGACACGCCGCCGGAGCAGCTCGTCTCGGCGATCGAAGTGGTCGCGGCAGGTGAGGCGCTGCTCGCTCCGTCGATCACGCGTCGGGTCATCGCCGAGTTCGTCAAGGGCGGAGGCCCGAAGGCGCAAGCGGAGTTCCCGCGCCTTCGGGACTTGACGGCGCGAGAGAGCGAGGTCCTCGGGCTGATCGCGCGCGGGCTCTCGAACGCGGAGATCGCGAAGACGCTGTTCGTGTCCGAGACGACGGTGAAGACCCACGTCGCCCGCTGCCTGATGAAGCTCGGGCTACGAGATCGCGTCCAGGCGGTGGTGCTCGCCTACGAGGCGGGAGTCGTCACCCCGGGTGCCGCAGAGCAGTAGCCCGTCGACGCCGAGGACGTCGCGCCAGCCGTGCGGCGCGCGCGGCGTGACGAAGGGATCGACGGCCGCCGCAGCCAGCACCGTGCCGCCGCGGACGAATGCGCAGACGCCCGCCCCGAGATCGTAGGGCTCGTATGTTCCCGCGAACGCATCGTCGTGTTCCGCCCGGAAGCGAAGCGTCCGCCACGTCACGTACAGCTTGGCCGTCTGCGCGTCCGGCGGGGCTCCGGCGCGCAGCGCCGCGAGCGCCTCTCGTCGCGCCGCCCAGTCGACCGGCCGTCGATTGTCCGGATCGACAAGCGACAGGTCGTCCAGCTCGTCGCCGCGATAGATGTCGGCGACGCCGGGCGACACCAGCTTGAGGAAGAGCTGCGAGAGCGCCAGGCGTCGGCCGATCTCGCGAACACGCTCGAGGAACGGATCGTCCTCGACGAGCTCCGATGCACGCGCGGCCCATTCCTTGACCTTCGCCTCGTGCCCGGTGTTCGGTGCGAGCCAATTGGTGTTCACCTTCCCCTCACGCAGCGCCTTCTCGAGATACGCATCGAGACGCCCGCGCTCGATCGGGGCCGCCCCGACGAGCGTCTGGAGGACGAGGAGCTCCTCGCGCGGATCCTCGAGCGGCCCCAACGCGTCCCGCCACGCCGCCAGCTTCGTGCGCCATTCATCGACGAGCCAGGTCAGCGCGACGATGCGCGCCCGCGCGTCGGGCGACCGCTTCGTGTCGTGCGTGTACGTCGTGAGCAGGCGACGCGGGAAACGTCTCGCGTGCTGCGCGTTCGCCTCGTGGAACTCGTCCACCGTGACGCCGAACCGGGCCGGGTTGCCTCCGACCTCGTTCAGCGCGGCGAGCCGGAAGTACCGGTAGAACGCGGTGTCCTCGACGCCCTTGGCCATCACCGGCCCCGTCGTCTGCTGGAAGCGCACGACGAAGTCGTCGTGGCCGCGTTCCTGCA
>DASXDB010000055.1:0-4710 GCA_036490895.1 Gaiellaceae bacterium | reverse complement strand
CGCTGGCCGTCGCGAGGGACGCCGGGCTCGAAGAGTCGGTACGCCCGCTGATCGAGATCAGGCTCGCCGACCTCGAACGGCTCGCTGGAGGATCTCCTCCACCCGCTCCGCCTGACGCCTGACATCGTGCTCGGCCGCGGCGGCGCGCGCAGCCTCGTTCGGTGCGGGGAACGAGGTCGCGGTCTCGAGCGCGCGCGCCAGGGCGTCCGCGTCGAGCGGATCGACGAGGACTCCGGCGTCGGACGTGACGAACTCGGGCGGGCCGCCGATCTGCGTCGCGACGACCGAGCGTCCGCACGCCATCGCCTCGAGGATCGACTGGCCGAACGGCTCGATCAGCGCCGGCCCGCAGACGACGTCCGCGGAAGTGAGCCACGACGGAACGTCCGCGTGCGGGACCCGACCGACGACGCGAACGCGCGCGCGCCCTTCGAGACGCGACCGCAGCGGCCCGTCGCCGACAAAGGTGAGCGAGCCGCGACCAAGCTGCGCAAATGCATCCGCCAGTCGTACGACGTTCTTGCGCTCGGTCAGCGACCCGACATGCACGAACGCCGGTGACTCGAGCACCGCGGCCGCCTCGACGTCCGGCGAGAAGCGCTCGAGGTCGACACCCGAGTCGACGACGACGACCTTGCCGCGCGCGATCGGCAGCTTGTCCTCGAGCTCGCGGCGCAGGTAGTCGGAGACAGCGATCACCGACGACGCTCGCGCGACGACGCGGGCAGTCGCGTGACGAACGCCGGGGATCGCGCCGATGTTGCGCACGTCGCGACCGTGTGCCGTGACCACGAGCGGGCCGCCGGCGGCGAGCGCGAGCGCGCCCGACGGCACGAGGAAGTGCGCCCACGTGACGTCGTGAGGCCCGGTCGCGCGGATCCGGCGGCGAAGCTCGAGGAAGCGCAGCTTCCCGCCGTCGCGCCGGTCGAGAACGGCGAGCTCGATCTGATGCCCGCGCTCACGTAGCGCCTGCTCGAGCTGCGCGACGAACGAGCCGAGGTCGGGGTCGGCCGGCCCCGGATACATCTGAGAGACGAGCAGGATCCTCAAGTAACGGCGAGGCGGTCGTGCTCGCCCCACTCCGTGCG
Organism: Gaiellaceae bacterium; assembly: GCA_036490895.1. Lineage (GTDB taxonomy): Bacteria > Actinomycetota > Thermoleophilia > Gaiellales > Gaiellaceae > PALSA-600. Next base: position 3,622 of record DASXDB010000055.1, on the reverse strand, counting down.
CAGGACGCCGCAGATCTCGCCGATCGTGCAATGCGCGCGCAGCGCGTCGCGCATGGGGAGGAGCATGTTGTCCGTGCAGCGCGCCGCTTCGCGAACGCGATCGAGCGCCGCTGCGGCGTCGTCGGCATTCCGGGCCGCCCGGAGCTTCGCGGTGCGCTCGAGCTGGCGCTGCTCGGCTGCGGGGTCGATCGACTGCAGCTCGATCTCGTGCTCCGCCTCGGCGGCGTACTTGTTGACGCCGACGATCACGCGCTCACCCCGCTCGACCTGCTGCTGCCAGTCGAAGGCCGCGCGCTCGATCTCGTCCTGCACCCAACCCTGCTCGACGGCCGCGATGGCGCCGCCGAGCTCGTCGACCCGGCCGATCAGCTCCGTCGCGCGCGCCTCGAGCTCGTCGGTCAGCGACTCGATGAAGTACGAGCCGCCGAGCGGGTCGGCGGTGTCGGTCGTCCCGGCCTCGGCCTGGAGGATCTGCTGCGTGCGAAGCGCGATCGTGGCGGCTCGTTCGGTCGGCAGCGCGAGCGCCTCGTCGAAGGAGTTCGTGTGCAGCGACTGCGCGCCGCCGCAGATGGCGGACAGCGCCTGGATCGCGACGCGCACGATGTTGTTCTCGGGTTGTTGCGCCGTCAGCGTCGAGCCGCCGGTCTGGGCGTGGAAGCGAAGCGCAAGCGCCTTCGGATTCGAGGCGCCGAACCGCTCGCGCATCACGTGCGCCCAGATCCGGCGCGCCGCCCTGAACTTCGCGACCTCCTGGAAGAAGTCGTTGTGCGCGTTGAAGAAGAACGAGAGACGCGCGCCGAAGTCGTCGGGCGACAGGCCCGCCGCAACCGCGGCATCGCAATACGCGATGCCGTTCGCGATCGTGAATGCGAGCTCTTGCACCGCGGTCGAGCCCGCTTCGCGGATGTGATATCCGGAGATCGAGATCGTGTTCCACGAGGGGACGCGCTCCGCGCAATAGGCGAAGAGATCCGTCGTGAGCCGCATCGACGGCCGCGGCGGGAAGATGTAGTTCCCGCGCGCGATGTACTCCTTGAGGATGTCGTTCTGCACGGTGCCGCGCAGGGCGCTCGCCGGCACCCCCTGCCCTTCGGCGACGAGCTCATAGAGAAGAAGGAGAAGCGACGCCGGTGCGTTGATCGTCATCGACGTCGAGACGTCGCCGAGCGGGATGCCGGCAAGCAGGAGCTCCATGTCGGCGATCGAGTCGATCGCGACGCCCGTCCGGCCGACCTCTCCGACGGCACGCGGGTCGTCCGAGTCGTAGCCCAGTTGCGTCGGCAGGTCGAAGGCGATCGAGAGCCCGGTCTGGCCGTGGTCGAGCAGGTAGCGGTATCGCGCGTTCGATTCCTCGGCGGAGGCGAAGCCGGCGTACTGGCGCATCGTCCACGGACGCCCGCGATACATGTCGGGATACGGACCGCGCGTGTACGGATACACGCCGGGAGCCTCGAGCGGCGTCGTCGCATCGTCCGCGGTATACAGCGGTTTCACTTCGATACCAGACTCGGTTTCGCGCCGGTCGGTCGCGGCCACGGCGAAAGTATGCTCGCGCCGTGCGCATCCTCGCCTGTGCACTGCTCGCATTCGCGTGCTCATCGTCCGTCGCGGCTGCCTCGCCGGCAGCTTGCCCAGGGGGAAACGGGACGATCGATTTCCTGCGCGGGACCAAGGTTCAGGCACTTTCGCTCGGCTCATGCACCGTACGGCCGGCCGGCAAGGCGCCGACGGCGAACCCGTTCCCGGGCGTCCGGACGACCGGCGCGCGTTCGAAGACGCAGCGCATCTGGGTGCACGGCCGGCTCGTCTTCTCGCACCTCGAGAACGGGCCGGTGATGCTGCGCGAGCTCTCCCCGGACGGCAAGTGGCTGTTCTTCTCGATCGATTCCTACGGATCGGCGTCGATCGCATCCGACGGCCTCGACCTGCTCGTCGTCTCGACCCGGGGCGGACCGGTCCATCACCTCGGGCTGACGCTCGTCTACCGCGACTTCCTCACCTGGTGCAGCGGGCGTCTCGTCTTTGCCGCGGGGCCCGACCGGATCGCGATCCACGCCAAGCGCCTGCTGGTCGCGTCGCCGCCGGATTGGAAGCCGAAGCCGTTGTGGGACGACCGCACGCGGTCGTTCGCGAGCCCGACGTGCGAGCCCGACGGCACCGGGGTGACAGTGCTCTCGCAGCCCTCGAGCGTCAACGCCAGGTTCTTCGCCACGCGGTGGCAACTCTGGCAGGTCGGGCTCGACGGAACGCACAACCTGGTCGACCAACCACCGCCCGGCTGGGCGGACGAGCAGCCCACGTGGTCACCGGACGGCAACACCCTCGCGTTCGTGCGCGAGCGAAACGGCTACGGTCGCCTCATGCTCATGCGTCAAGGAAAGGTGCTCGGGCCCGTTGCGCAACTCGGCTACCAGCTCGGGTACTACGGCCACCACAACTGGAGGCTCGTCTGGGCCACGTGACCGTGCGCCTGTTCGCCGGCCTGCGCGAGCGCGCCGGCTGGTCGCGCCGTGAGATCGACGCCGCGACGGTGGCAGACGTGTGGCCTGCCCTCGAGCTCGGCGACGAGCCCACGGGGCTGCTCTACGCGGTGAACAAGGAGTATGCGGAACGTGACCGCGCGCTCGCGACCGGCGACGAGGTGGCCCTCATCCCGCCGGTATCGGGCGGCGCGTTCCTCTTGAGCGACGAGCCGTTGTCGCTCGACCGCGCCATCGACGAGGTGCGGTCCGACAACGCGGGTGCGATCGCCACCTTCACCGGGACGACCCGCATCCAGTCGCGTGGTCGCACCGTGACGCATCTCGACTACGAGGCGTACGAAGGCATGGCGGAGAAGGTGATGGAGGGGATCGCAGACGAGCTACGCGCGCGATACGAGTTGACCGCGATCGCGATCCACCACCGCATCGGCCGGGTGACGATCGGCGAGACGTCCGTCGTGATCGCGGTCTCCGCGCCGCACCGCCAGGACGCGCTCGCGGCGTGCAAGGACGCGATCGACGAGCTGAAGGAGCGCGTCCCGCTCTGGAAGAAGGAGGTCTACGAGGGCGGCGAGGAATGGATCGGCCGCGGCTCGTGACCTCCTGAGCGGCGACACGACAGCCGGGCGGCGTACCCTCCCGGGCATGCATGAGCCGGGCGACGACGGCAACGACATCTGGGGCCGCCCCAGAGAGCCGATCGAGGAGGAGCCGCTGCGCGGCTACGACCCGATCCATCCCGGCACGGACTGGCGCAAACGGCTGTCGCGCATCACCGGCCCGATCGCCGCGGTCGGCCTCACGCTCCTGAAGTTCTCCTTCGTCGCGCTCAAGTTCTTCTCGATCTTCGTCGCCGTCGCCGCCTACGCCCTCATCTGGGGCTGGAAGTTCGCGATCGGGGTCGTGATCCTCATCTTCGTCCACGAGCTCGGTCACTTCATCGAGGCGAAGCGCGAAGGGCTGCATCCGAAGCTGCCGGTCTTCATCCCGTTCCTGGGTGCGTATGTCGCGTACACACGCGGCCATCCGTGGCAGACCGTTCGGGTCGCGATCGCGGGCCCGATCCTCGGCGGCGCGGCGGCGTTCGTCATCTATTTGCTCGCGCAGTCGCGCGACTCGGACTTCCTGTACGCGCTCGC
>DASXDB010000054.1:0-14050 GCA_036490895.1 Gaiellaceae bacterium | reverse complement strand
TTCCAGACCGGCTCGGGCACCTCGTCGAACATGAACGCGAACGAGGTGATCGCGACGCTCGCGGGCGACGACGTCCACCCGAACGACGACGTCAACATGGGCCAGTCCTCGAACGACGTCTTCCCGTCCGCCGTGCACCTCGCGGCGCTGGACGAGATCACGAACGACCTGCTGCCGGCGATGGAGCGCCTCGCAGCCTCGCTCGAGACGAAGGCGCGGGAGTTCGACGACGTGGTCAAGTCGGGGCGGACGCATTGGATGGACGCCGTCCCGGTCATGCTCGGCCAGGAGTTTGCGGGCTACGCCGCACAGGTGCGACAGGGTGTCGAGCGGGTGCGCGGCGCGTTGCCGCGGCTCGGGCAGATCCCGCTCGGCGGCACCGCGACCGGCACGGGCCTCAACACGCATCCCGAGTTCGCGGCGCGTGTCCGCGAGCTGCTCGCGCAGGAGACCGGGCTCGAGATCGCAGCGCCGGCGGATCCGTTCGAGGCGCAGGCCGCACGAGACGGGATCGTCGAAACGTCGGGCGCGCTGAAGACCGTCGCCGTCTCGCTCACGAAGGTGGCGAACGACATCCGCTTCCTCGGCTCGGGGCCGCGTGCGGGCCTCGCCGAGATCGCGCTGCCGGAGCTCCAGAAGGGCAGCTCGATCATGCCCGGCAAGGTCAACCCGGTGATGCCGGAGGTCGTGACGCAGGTCGCCGCCCAGGTGATCGGCAACGACGCGGCGATCACGGTCGGCGGCATGCAGGGCCACTTCGAGCTCAACGTGTTCGTGCCGCTGCTCGCGCGCAACATCCTCGAATCCGTGAGGCTGCTCGCGAGTGCATGCAGGCTCTTCGCCGAGAAGTGCGTGGACGGGATCGAGGCCAACCGCGAGAACTGCGAGCGCTACGCCGAGCTGACGCTCTCGGCCGCGACCGCGCTCAACCCATACATCGGCTATGACCGGGCGAGCGAGATCGTCAAGGAGGCAGCCGCCTCCGGCCGCTCGCTCCGGGAGGTCGCGCGCGAGCAGGGCGTCGAGGAGTCCGTGCTCGACGAGGCGCTCGACTACCGCAGGATGGCGAAGCCGCACCAGAGCGACACCTGATCGACCGAGGCGTCAGGACTCAGGGCCGGATCTCGAGTCTCAGCCGCACGGCGCCCCTGCGTGGGGCGCGCACGCGTGCCGGGGTGACACGACCGGAGAGCGGCGGCGGAGCGAGCGAGATCCGATACCACGCAGGAGCGAGGCGGACGGCGAACGATCCGTTCGCTCGGACCCTCACCCGGACCGGCCTGTGCCGCTCACGCGAGAAGACGACGAAGACGCCGACCGGGTTCGGGTCGCACGGCTCGCCCGGAAAGCAGGCCGGCGACTCTGCTCCGCTGCGGTCGAGTACCCCGCGCACGTTCGGCCCGGGTGTCGTCGCAGCGAGCCCGCCGAAGGCGATCGTCGCCGCAGCCAATGCGCTCCCTGCCGATCGCAGCATCGGGAACGAGGGTAGCGCTGAATCCCTCTTTCGAGGGATGCCAGTGCGTTGACACGCTCCTCGGCGCTGCGCAAAAGTACCGCTGTGTTGCGGCGGGTTGCCAGTTGCGTGTTCGCGGAGCGTGTGACACTCTGGCGCCTTCCGGTCGTGCGTTGAGACCAAAAAGCGAAGGGGGAGACCTGACATGAGGTATCGCAAGCTCGGCTTGCTCGGCCTTGCCTCGTCGGCGAAAGCTGTCAAAGGCAAGGCGAAGACGCTTCTGGAGGGCCGCCCGCGCTGGATCGTCGCCGGCCTTGCCGTGGCGGTCCTCGCGGCGATTAGCGGTGGAACCGCGTTCGCAGTCCTTGGAGGCTCGCCGACCAAGAGGCCGGGATCGAAGCCGGTCGTTAGCCGCGAGTTCTCCAAGGAGCCGCTCGCCGATGAGGGCGACGAGAACGAAGCAAGCACGCTCGTCGCGCGCGATCAGTACTTCACCAGCCGGCGCACCGCGGGCACAACTCCGCTCGACATCTCGCAGGCGGGTGCCCTGCGCGCTCAGGCAGCTCTCCACGCCAAAAAGCTCGGGCACCAGTCGAGCCCGTTGCTCTCCACACCCACGACATTCGCCGATGCCTGGTCTCTGATCGGACCGACCGGCCTGAACCAGCCCACGCGCGACTCGGGCGACGTCATTCGCGTAAGTGGCCGTGTCGGCGCGCTGGCCATCCGCCAGGACGGCACGCGCATCCTCGGTGCCGCCGGCGGCGGCATCTGGGTCTGGAACGGGACGAGCTGGGTTCCGAAGACCGACAACATGCCCTCGATGCACATCGGAGCATTGGCCGTCGCCCCTTCGAACGACAACGTGGTCTACGCCGGCACCGGCGAGGGCGCGCTCTCGGGCGACAGCTACTTCGGCAATGGCGTCCTGAAGTCGACCGACGGCGGCAACACGTGGAGCCACGTCTCGGGCGACTACTTCTACGGCGTGTCCATCTCCCGGATCGTCGTCGACCCGAGCAACGCCAGTCATCTCTATGCCGCGACCCTTCGCGGCCGTGGCGGCAACCACCGCACCTCCCCGGTGCAGCACTCCCGCTTCGGCATCTGGGAGTCCACCGACGGCGGCGCGACCTGGTCGCTGCTGAAGCAGGCTCCTGCGGGGACGAACGGCGCCACCGACCTCGAGCTCGACCCGCAGAACGGTGATCTGTACGCGTCGTTCTGGGGCGACGCCATCTACAAGAGCACGAACGACGGCGCCAGCTGGAAGACGATCATGAACGGGCTGCCCACGGCCGCGAACTACGCGGCCGCTCCGACCCGCTTCTCGATCTCGCTCTCGCATCCCGCCGCTCAGGCGCAGGCGACGCTCTACACCGGCTTCGAGTGGTACGGCACCGACGGCACCTATCACGCGTCCCAGGTCTTCAAGTCGACCAACGGTGGTGCAAGCTGGAGCCAGATCACCCAGTCCGATCCCAGCGGGACGTTCGACAAGGACAACGTCGCGGGCTACTGCGGCACCTCGCCCTCGTCGACGCAGTGCTTCTACGACAACGTGGTCGAGGCCGATCCGACCAATCCGGACGTCCTCTTCGTCGCCGGTATCTACGACTACAGCCACGGTGCGGGCGGGATCTTCCGCTCGGTGGACGGCGGTCAGCACTGGACGAACCTTGGCTACGACCAGCATCCGGACTTCCACGCTGTCGCGTTCGATCCGTCGAACACGCAGCACGTGATGATCGGCTCGGACGGCGGCGTCTGGTACAGCCCGGATCTCGGCGGGCGGCCCAGCAACAGCGATCCGCTCTCCGCCGAGGACTGGACTGACCTCAACCGGAGCCTGTCAACGCAGACGTTCACGAGCATCGCCACCAATCCGACCAGCCCGGCGTTCGTCTGGGGAGGTAGCCAGGACAACGGCACCGAGCACACGTTCGGCTCGACGTCGAACTGGTTCGATCTGTTCAGCGGTGACGGCGGCCAGGTCATCGTCGATCCGACCGACTCGAACTACATCTACGGCACCTACTTCGGCATCTCGCCGTACCGTGACAACCCGGCCTGTGGCGGGTTCTGTTTCTTCTCCAACCAGTACATCCGGACCGGCATCGACCTCAACGACCGGTCCGAGTTCTACGTCCCCTACGTGATGAACCCGGACAACCCGAACCAGCTCTTCCTCGGCACGTATCGCCTCTACCGCACGAACAACGCGAAGGCGGACGCGGCGGCAGACGTCACGTGGAAGCCGATCAGCGGCGACCTGACGACCGGGTGCCACGGTGCGGCACCGAACGGCGGCCGCGGCTGCACCATCTCCGCGATCGGCGTCGGCGGCGGCGCGGCGGTCTACACGGGCTCCGAGGAGGGCCTCGTCCATGTCAGCACGGACGCTCAGACGAGCGATGACCCGACCTGGACGGACGTCACCGGCAACCTCCCCGGTCGCCCCGTTTCGAGCATCGCCGTGGACCGGAGCAACTACCGGACCGCGTACGTCGCCTTCGACGGCTTCAACGCAGGCACGGTCGGCCAGCCGGGCCACGTGTTCAAGACGACCAACGGCGGCCAGAAGTGGACGAACATCTCCGGCAACCTGCCCGACTCGCCGGTCAACTCGGTCGTCCTCGACCCGTCGTATCCGAACACGCTGTACGTCGGCACCGACGTGGGCAACTTCGTCACCTACGACGGCGGTACGACCTGGGGCCAGCTCGGCACCGGGCTTCCGGCCGTCTCCGTCTGGCAGCTCAGCCTCGATCCGTCGCAGCCGGGTGTTCGGACCCTCGCCGCCGGCACCTACGGGCGCTCGGCGTGGGAGCTGAACGACAGCCTCTCGGTTCCCGCCTTCGCCGAGTCGACGGCCGACGCCGGCAAGCCGATCGGTCCGGGCAAGGCGATCGACTACACGTTGACGCTGAGGAATGTCGGCAACCAGGACGCGACCGGCGTCACGATCACCGATCCAGTTCCGGCCAACACGACGTTCGTCTCCGCCGACCAAGGCGGCACGGCGTCCGGCGGGAAGGTGACGTGGAGCGGCCTGACCGTTCCGGCCGGCGGCGACATCCAGGTGCACTTCTCGGTCACGGTGAACAGCGCGTCCAAGAAGGCCGTGAGCTCGATCGTCAACGACGGCATCGCCGTCACGTCCGACCAGGGTGTCGGCACGACGGGCTCGCCCTTCGTTACGCCGATCGCGCCTCCGTACGCAGTCGGCGTGGCTCCGGCGACGCAGTCGAACGGCGGGAAGGGCCCGGCCGACGTGGATTACCACGTCACGGTGTCGAACCGGGGCTTCAACGACGACGCGTACGCAATGTCGTCGTCCGGCTCGCTCAGCGGGTTCACCGTCAGCTTCCTCGACTCGACCTGCACGACGCCGCTCGCCTCCAACACGACGCCGACGGTGGCGTCCGGGGACTCGATCGGCCTCTGCGTGCGGGTCCACATCGACGACGGAGCCAGCGGTAACAACATCGCCACGGTGACCGCGACGTCGGTGGCCGCCTCGACGGTCGCGGCAAGCGCAAACGTGAGGACGATCGGCGTCGGACCGAACGACACGCTGCTCGTCGACAACGACAACAACGCCCCGAATGTCCAGCAGTCCTACACGGACGCCCTGACCGCGGCGAATGTCCCGTTCGAGGTCTGGGATCTGAAGGCCGACGGAACGACGCTTCCGCAGGCGCTCCTGCTGGACTTCAAGAGCGTCGTCTGGTTCACGGGGAACAGCTATCCGGATCCGGTAGGCCCGTACGAGCCGGAGCTGGCGGCGTTCCTGGACGGCGGCGGACACCTGTTCATGTCCGGTCAGGACATCCTCGACCAGACGGCCGGTCAGGCGCCGTTCTTCTCCGACTACATCCACATCACCTGGGATGGGTCGGAGGCGCAGAACGACAAGGCCACCGACGCGGTGCACAGTGTCGACGGGACGCTGACCAATGGGATCGGCGACATCCCGATCGACCACAGCATCCTCGACGCCGCGTTCGAGGACGAGATCACGCCGAACGGGACCGCGCAGGCGATCTTCACCGACGACGCCTCGCAGCCCGACGCCCTGAGCTACAGCGACGGGTACAAGGTCGTCTTCCTCGCCTTCCCGTTGGAGGCGTACGGAACGGCCGCCGACAAGGCCAGCCTCGTCCAGAAGGTGTACGGCTTCTTCGGCTCGTAGGAGGAGGCCTCACCGAACCAGGAAGGGCCGCCTTCGGGCGGCCCTTTCTGTGCCCTCCTAGTACGCGGCGGCGCCGCGGCCCGTCTCGGCAGCGTGTCGCTGCTCGTCGGCCCGGTAGCTGGAGCGCACGAGCGGACCGGAGAAGACGGAGCCGAAGCCCAGGGCCTCGCCCTGCTCGCGGAACCAGCGGAACTCGTCGGGATGCACCCAGCGGTCGATCTCCGCGTGCTTCGCGCTCGGCTGGAGGTACTGGCCGATCGTGACGACGTCGACGCCGTTCGCGCGCAGGTCGCGCATCGTCTCGACGACCTCGTCGTTCGTCTCGCCGAGGCCGACGATGATCCCCGACTTCGTGAGCACGGGGTAGTCGGCGAGCTCCTTCGCCCGCCGTAGCAGCCCGAGCGCGCCGTCGTAGCTCGCCTTCGCGCCGCGCATGCGCGCGTGCAAGCGGCGCACCGTCTCGATGTTGTGGTTGAAGACCTCGGGCCGCGCTCCGAGCACCGTCCGCAGCGCCTCCTCCTCGACGCCGAGGAAGTCGGGCGTCAGCACCTCGACCGAGGCCTCCGGCAGCTTCGCCTTCAGCGCCCGGATCGTGGCCGCGTAGTGGCCGGCCCCGCGATCGGGGACGTCGTCGCGGTCGACCGAGGTGACCACGACGTGCTTGAGCTTCATCTGCGCGGCGGCCTGTGCGAGCCGCAGCGGTTCGAGCGGGTCGGGCGGCGCGTCGGGCTTGCCTGAGTGGACGTAGCAGTAGCGGCAGGCGCGCGTGCACGTGTCGCCGAGGATCTGGAAGGTCGCGGTGCCGCGTCCCCAGCACTCGGCGATGTTGGGGCAGCGCGCCTCCTCGCAGATCGTGTGCAGCGAAAGGCCGTGCACGAGCTTCTCGACATCGAAGTAGGAGCCGTCCTTGGACGGTGCTCGCACCTTCATCCACTCGGGCCTGCGCGGCCGCTCGGCGACGGGAAGCGATGAGTTCATGGCCGCAGCCCAGTCTAGGTGGCGGAGGGGTAACTACCACCTGCTAGCCTGAAACGGACTGCCGAGTCCGGTTAACAGAGAGTAAGGAGCCGAATGAGCCGCCATTCCACGAATCCCTGGGTCGTACTCGTCATCATCTGCCTCGCGCAGTTCATGGTGGTGCTCGACGCGACGATCGTCAACGTCGCGCTGCCGCACATCCAGACCTCGCTCGGCTTCAAGAACGAGGCCAGCCTGCAGTGGGTGATCAACGCGTACACGCTCGTCTTCGCCGGCTTCCTCCTGCTCGGCGGGCGCGCCGGTGACCTCCTGGGACGGAAGAGGCTCTTTCTCATCGGGCTCGTGGTCTTCACCGCTGCGTCGCTGCTGGACGGGATCGCGACCTCGTCCGGTGAGCTGATCGGCTTCCGCGCATTGCAGGGCCTCGGCGCGGCGCTCATCTCGCCGGCCGCACTCTCGATCATCTCCACGACGTTCGCCGAGGGGAAGGAACGGGCGCGGGCGCTCGGCGTCTGGGCCGCGATCGCGATCGGCGGCTCCGCGGTCGGCCTCGTGCTCGGCGGCGCGCTCACGCAGTCGTTCTCGTGGCGCTGGATCTTCTTCGTCAACGTGCCGGTCGGCGTCCTCACCTTCCTCGCGGCGACGCGCCTCGTGCCGGAGTCGAAGGACGAGCACGTGCACAAGGGTTACGACCTCGCCGGCGCCGTCACGGTCACGGGCGGGTTGATGGCGCTGGTGTACGGGCTCGTGAACTCCGCCTCGCACGGTTGGAGCTCGACGACGACGATCGTCTCGTTCGTCGCGGCCGCCGTGCTGCTCACCGCCTTCGTCGCGATCGAGCAGCGCTCCGCCGAGCCGCTCGTCCGGCTCTCCATCTTCCGGGTGCGCTCGCTCCTGACGGCCAACCTGGCCATGTTCCTCGCCTTCTCGGGGATGTTCGCGATGTTCTTCTTCAACTCGCTCTACATCCAGAGGGTGCTCGGCTTCGGGCCGCTCAAGGCCGGCGTCTCCTTCCTGCCCTTCACGGCGGGGGTCATGCTCTCGGCGGGTCTCGCCTCCGGTTTCGCGCCTCGCATCGGGGTGCGGCCGGTCGCGGCTGCCGGCATGGTGCTGACCGTCATCGGGATGATCCTGTTCGCGCGGATGCCGGTCGACGGCTCGTACGCGGTCGACGTCCTGCCCGGCATGATCATCGGCTCGCTCGGGATGGGCGCCATCTTCATGCCGCTGACGCTCGTCGCGACGACCGGCCTCGAGGACGAGGACCAGGGCCTCGCGTCGGGCCTCTTCAACACGTCGCAGCAGGTCGGCGGGGCGCTCGGGCTCGCGATCCTCACGACGATCGCGACCGGGCACACCCACGGGAGCTCGGCGGCCGCACAGGTCCACGGCTTCCACTACGCGTTCGCCGGCGCGGGCGTCCTCGTCGCGGGGAGCCTCGTCGTCATGCTGGCGCTCCTGCGGAAGCATCACGTCGCACGGATCGAGGCGGAGGCGGAGCGCGGGCCCGCGCTCGCCGGCGCCTGATGACCGAACTGCGCGCAGACGCGCGGCGAAATCTCGAGCGGGTGCTCGACGCGGCGACGGATGCGTTCGCCGCGTCGGGCCCCGACGTCAGCATCGACGAGATCGCCCGCGCGGCCGGGGTCGGCCACGGGACGGTTTTCCGCCGCTTCCCGACCAAGGACGACCTCATGTACGCCGTGATCGAGCGGCACGTCGCGCAGATGTGCGACCTCGCTCAGGACGCACTCGCGGCCGACGACCCCGGCGAGGCCTTCTTCGACTTCGCCCGGCAGGTTGCGGAGCTGGGCATGCGGACGCCGGGGCTTCACCGCTGCGTCGTGCACTGCGGGGGGAAGCCCCGCGGCGCAGAGCTCGATCGCCTCGTGGCCAGGATCGTCTCGCGAGCTCAGGCCGCGGGCGCGGTACGAGCGGACGTCGAGCCGGTCGACGTCCAGCTCCTCGTGCGCTCGGCACTGACGAGCGCCCCCGCGGGCCAGTGGCGCCGGTACCTCGACGTCGTGCTCGACGGCCTGCGCGCTTAGAGTCCAGCCCGTGAGCTGGTTCGTCCGCAACCTCCGCGAGATGCAGTGGTGGGATCGCGGCCCGCGCGGATCCGTGACCGACCTCGTGGGCGACGACGACGCGCAGGTCGGCGCCAACCTCTTCGTGCTCGCGCCCGGTCAGCCGATGTCGATGTACCACTGGGAGGCGGACCAGGAGGGCTTCCTCGTCCTCTCGGGCGAGGCGCTGCTCATCGTCGAGGACGAGGAGCGCCCGCTCCGGCAGTGGGACTTCTTCCACTGCCCGCCCAACGTCCCGCACACGATCGTCGGCGCCGGCTCGGGCCCGGCCGCGATCCTCGCGATCGGCGGCCGCGAGCACGCGACGGGCGCGTGGGGGGCCTACCCCTACTCCGAGCTGGCGATTAAGCACGACGCAAGCGCCGAGGAGGAGACGACGGAGCCGAGCGTCGCCTACGCGCGCTTCCCGGCGCGGACGGAGGGTGAGTTCCGGCGCGACTGGCTGCCGTGAACGTGCCGGAGGCGCCGCTCGAGCGGATGGAGCACGGGCTGCTGCCGGCCGGCGAGGGCTGGTTCGTGCTCAACGCGAAGGACGCCCGCTGGCACATCGAGGGGACCGGGGGCAGGCTCACCTTCTTCGAAGGCGACCGCGCGGGTTTCGAGCAGGTTGGGATCAACGTGAGCGTGCTCGAGCCCGGCCGCCCCATGGCGATGTACCACTGGGAGGACGCGCAGGAGGACTTCCTCGTTCTCTCGGGCGAGGCCGTGCTCGTCGTCGAGGGGGAGGAGCGGAAGCTCCGGGCCTGGGACCTCGTCCACTGCCCGCCGCGCACCAAGCACGTGATCGTGGGAGCGGGGAGCGGGCCGTGCGTGATCCTCGCGGTCGGCTCACGCCGCCCGGGCGAAGGCTGGGGCGCCTACACGGTCGACGAGACCGCCGCCAGGCACGACGCCTCCGTCGCGGAGGAGACGACCGACCCGAGCGTGGCCTACGCCCGCTTTCGGCCGCGGCGGGCCACGGCGTACGAGGAGGGCTGGCTGCCGTAGGAGGGCTTGGCGAAACAGTGGCTGTGCCGCAGGGCCGCGCTGAGCGCCGCGACTCCTCGCTTCGCTCGTCGGCCGGCTACGCCGGCTGCGGCGTCCTCAGTCGCGCCCGTAGCCTCCGGCTACGAACGCTCCCTGCGTCCTTGCCTCGCGACGCCCATCGCACCCCTGCGACGAGCACCGTTCCGCCAAACCCTCCTAACCGGTCGCGAGCTGCGCGTGGAGCGGCTGGGGCCAGAGGCCTGCGCCGTCCTCGGCCGGCAGGGTCTCGAGCTCGAGCCCGAAGACGTCCTCGAGCGCGGCGACCGCGTGCGGCAGCACTTCCTCGACGGGGACCGGTCGGTCGAGCTCGCGGGCGATCGTCGTGAACATCGCGTCCTCGAGCCCGCACGCCGTGATCCAGTCGGTGAACGGCGCCGGGTCGAGGTCGACGTTGAGTGCGTAGCCGTGCGTAGTCACCCAGCGCGAGACGTGGACGCCGATCGAGGCGATCTTCCGCGGCGGCCGCTCGAGCCAGACACCGGTCAGTCCCTCCAGCCGCGTGCCGTCGACGTCGAGCGCCGCGAGCGTCCCGATCAGCGCCTCCTCGAGCTTACGGACGTACTCCTTCACGTCGCGGCCGTGTCGCTGCAGGTCGAGGATCGGGTAGCAGACGAGCTGTCCCGGCCCGTGGTAGGTCGACTTGCCGCCGCGGTCGGTCTCGACCACCTCGACCTCGGCCCCCTCCGGGACGTGCAGCTCCGCGCTCTCGTCGGTGCGCCGGCCGAGCGTCACGACGGGCGGGTGCTCGAGCAGGACGATCGTGTCGGGGATCGCGCCCTGCGAGACCGCTCCCGCGAGCGAGCGCTGCAGCTCCCACGCCTCGAGATACGGCACCTCGCCGAGCTGGAGCAGATAGCCGCCGGTCGCCACGCGCTCAGGCTAGCTTGGCGGACATGGGCGGAGTCGTGCTCGTCGAGGGGATCACGGACCGCATCGCGCTCGAGGCGGTGGCGGCGAAGCTCGGGCGAGATCTCGTCGGGGAGGGCGTCGAGGTCGTCCCGATCGGCGGCGCGCAGGCCGTCCGCCGAGCGTTCGCGGAGCACGAGGGCGAGCTCGTCGCCGGTCTCTGCGACAGGCCGGAGGAGCGCTGGTTCCGCCGCGTGCTGGGCGACGCGACCTACGTCTGCGTCGAGAACCTCGAGGACGAGCTCATTCGCGCCCTCGGCGCCCGGCGGGTCGAGGACGTCGTGGCCGCCGAGGGCGAGCTGGAGACCTTCCGCAACTTCCAGAACCAGCCGGCCTGGCGTGGCCGACCGGTCGAGGCGCAGCTGCGCCGCTGGTTCCACGCCGCCGACCGGCGGGCGACGCGCTACCCGCCGTTGCTGATCGCGGCGCTCGACCCGGACGAGATCCCGCCACCGCTCGCGGGTGTGCTCTCCCATGTCTGAGATCTGGTACTCCCGCCGCCCGCAAGCCGAGCAGCACGTCGACGAAGAGCGCGCCCGCCGTCTCGTCAGGGAGCAGTTTCCGGGGCTTCGGGCAGACGAGGTGAGGCTCCTCGACGAAGGATGGGACTACGTGGTCCACCGGGTCGACGGCGAGTGGGCGTTCCGGTTCCCGCGCCGCGACGCGGTCGTGCCGGGCACTGACCGCGAGATCGCGGTGCTGCCGCTGCTGGAGGTGCCCCTCGCGATCCCGCGGCCCGAGTACGTCGGCGTGCCGAGCGACGGGTACCCGTGGCCGTTCTACGGCGCCCGGTACATCCCGGGCAGGGAGGCGGCCGGGCTGGACGACGACGCTCGGACGCGACTGGCGCGTCCGCTCGCCCGCTTCCTGCGGGCGTTGCACGCGCACGCCCTCGACCTGCCGGTCGACCTCCAGCGCCGCTCCGACATGTCCTACCGCGCCCCCCGCACCCGGCAGGCACTCGCCGCGATCGGCGATCTCTGGCAAGCGCCGCCGCTCGTGGAGGACGTGCTGCGCGCGGCCGAGGCGCTGCCGCCGGCCGAGCCGACGGCGGTCGTCCACGGCGACCTCCATTTCCGGCAGCTACTGGTCCACGACGGCGAGTTGAGCGGCGTGATCGACTGGGTCGACGTCTGCCGCGCCGATCCCGGCGTCGACCTGCTGCTGTACTGGAGCTTCCTACCGCCTGCCGGGCGCGAGGCGTTCCTCGAGGAATACCCCCCGGTCGCCGAGCACTCGCTCCTACGCGGCCGCGTGCTGGCGCTGTTCCTCAACGCGATCCTCGCCCGCTACGGCCGTGACGAGGGCGCAGCCGCCGTGGAGGCCGAGGCCGTGGCGAGTCTCGCCCGGACCGTGTTCGACTAGAGGGACTGGCCGAACATCCAGCGGTGGCCCTCGAGGTCCTCCGCGGTGTAGATGCGGTAGCCGATCCCGGGCTCGTCGAGGCCGCGGACGATCGTCGCGCCGTGTTCCTGTGCGCGCGCGTGGTGCGCGTCCACGTCGGCGACCTCGACCCAGAGGCCGTCGATCACCCAGGGGTTGTCGTGCATCCCGCGCTCGATCTCGCAGCTCTGGCGGTGCCTGCGCGAGCCGACGTAGCCCTGAGGCGTCGAGAGGAAGATCGTGGCGCCCTCGAGGTCGAGCTCGGCGTGGAGGACGGTCCCGGAGGCGTCCGTCGATCGCGCCTCAGTCTTCTCGGTCGCACCGAACGCCGCGCAGAGCCAGTCTATTGCCGCGGCAGCGTCCTCGTAGCCCAGGAACGGGACGAGCCGCTGCGCCACTACTCGCCGTCGCCCTCCCAGCCCTCGAGCCGCTCGCGCAGGTCGCGGAGGAAGCGACCGGCGAGAGCGCCGTCGATCAGCCGGTGGTCGTAGGTCAGCGTCAGGTTCATGATCGAGCGGATCGCGATCGCGTCGGCGCCGCTCTCGTCCGCGACCACCCACGGACGCTTGACGATCGCGTACGTGCCGAGGATGCCGGCCTGCGGCTGGCTGATCACGGGCGTGCCGTGGAACGTGCCGTAGCCGCCCGGGTTCGTGATCGTGAACGAGCCTCCGGTGACGTCGTCGGGCGTCAGCTGCTTGTCGCGCGCGCGCTTCGCGATGTCGGCGATCGCCTTCGCCATGCCGAGCAGGTTGAGCGTCTCCGCGTTCTTCACGACCGGGACGATCAGTCCCTTGCCGTCGGTGAGCTCGACGGCGAAGCCGAGGTTGACGAAGTTCTTCGTCACGACCTTGTCGCCGCGGAGCTCGCCGTTGACCCACGGGTAGTCGCGCAGCGTCTCGACGGTTGCGCGCGCGATGAACGCGAGGTACGTCGGGTTGACGCCGTAGCCGGCCTGGTACTCCTTCTTCAGCTTCTCGCGGATCAGCACGACCTTCGACATGTCGACCTCGATCGCCGAGGTGACGTGCGCGGAGGTGTCGAGCGAGCGGCGCATGTGCTCGGCGATGCCGCGGCGCATGGCCGACATCGGCTCGAGCGACTCGCCGGCGTTCGGCGCGACCTCGACCGGCTGCTGCGCGGCTGCCGGGGCGGGTGCGGGGGCGGCCTGCGGTGCGGGCGCGACGGGCGCGGGCGCTGCGGGCGCGGGCGCTGCGGGCTCGGAACCGGTGTCGATGAACGCCTGGATGTCCTTCTTCGTGACGCGGCCGCCGGACCCGCTGCCGGGCACCTGGCTCGGGTCGATGCCGTGCTCGGACGCGATGCGCGCGACGACCGGCGAGACGAACGACTTGCCGTTCTCGCTCTGCGCGGCCACGGGAGCCGGATCCGACGGAGCGGGTGCCTCGTTCTCGGGCGCGGCCTCGCCTTCGGTCGCAGCGGCTGCGGACGCATCCGCAGCGGGCTGCGTCGGCGGCTCCGGCGCCGGAGCGGCTGTCCCGGCCTCGCCGCCGAGGCGCGCGAGCACGGTGCCGACCTCGACCGTCTCGCCCTCCTGCACGAGGATCTCGCTGACGACGCCCGTCGCCGGCGAGGGGACCTCGGTGTCGACCTTGTCGGTCGAGATCTCGAGCAGCGTCTCGTCGGCCTCGATCGTGTCGCCCACCTGCTTCAGCCACTTCGTGACGGTGCCCTCCGAGACGGAGACGCCCATCTGCGGCATGACGACGTCGACTGCTGTTCCGGTGGCCATCAGTACTGGATCAACTCCTTGAGCGCGGCGACGACGTCGTCGACCTGCGGGATGAACGCCTTCTCGAGCACGGGCGAGAACGGCACGGGGGTGTCGGGCGCGGCGAGGCGGCGCACCGGGGCGTCGAGGTCTTCGAACGCCTCCTCGGCGATCGTCGCGGCGATCTCCCCGCCGAAGCCGCCGGTGCGGTTGTCCTCGTGCAGCACGAGCACCTTGGACGTCTTGCGCACCGAGTCGAGGACGGCCTGCTTGTCCCACGGCATGATCGT
>DASXDB010000053.1:0-4642 GCA_036490895.1 Gaiellaceae bacterium | reverse complement strand
GAGAGAAGCGCTTCCTGCGTGTGCGGGTCGAACTTGCCGTCCGTCGCGATCTCGGCGAGCCCTTCCTTCGCGAGCGCGTCCGCGAGCGCGCGATGAACGAGACGGACGCCGTCCTCGAGCTGCGCCTCCTCATGCGCGGCGGCGAACTCGAGCGCACGCTCGAGATCGTCGAGCACCGGGACCAGCTCGCGCACCAGCCGCTCGTGGGCGCGCGCGGCCAGCTCGTGCTGGTCACGCGCAACCCGCTTGCGGTAGTTGTCGAACTCGGCCTTTAGCCGCTGGAGCGCGTCGAGATAGTCGTCGCGCTCCTTCTGCACGGCAGCGAGCTCGTCAACTGGTTCCTCGCGGGGGAGGACTGTGTCCTTTGGCGGCTCCGGCGAGCCTACGCCGCTACTCATCCACGACCTCGTACTCGGCGTCCTCGACCACCTCGTCGTCCGACGTGGTCGACGCGCCGTTCGGCTGCGCCTGCTCGGCCGACGCCTGCGCGTACAGGGCCTGCGCCGCTTCCGTCCACGCCGCCTGCAGGGCATCGGTCTTCGCCTTGATGTCGGCGACGTCGCTCGACTCGAGCACGCCGCGCAGCTCCATGATCCGCCCCTCGACAGTGCCGGCGAGCGACGAATCGAGCTTCTCGCGGTTCTCGGTCAGCGACTTCTCGATCTGGTACGCGAGCGACTCGGCGTTGTTGCGCGCGTCGACGAGCTCGCGCAGCTTGTGCGCCTCGTCGCGATGCGCGTCCGCGTCGCGGATCATGCGATCGATCTCGTCCTGCTTGAGGCCCGAGCCGCCCTCGATGCGGACCTGCTGCTCGTTGCCGGACGCGTTGTCCTTGGCCGAGACGTTGATGATCCCGTTCGCGTCGATGTCGAACGACACCTCGATCTGCGGCATGCCGCGTGGCGCCGGCGGGATGCCGAACAGCTCGAAGCGGCCGAGCGTCTTGTTGTAGGTCGCCATCTCCGATTCGCCCTGCAGCACGTGCACGAGCACGGACGGCTGGTTGTCCTCGGCGGTCGAGAAGATCTGCGACTTCCGCGTCGGGATCGTCGTGTTCCGCTCGATCAGGTTCGTCATCACGCCGCCCTTGGTCTCGATGCCGAGGGACAGCGGGGTCACGTCGAGGAGCAGGACGTCCTTGACCTCGCCCTTGAGCACGCCGCCCTGGATCGCGGCGCCCACTGCCACGACCTCGTCGGGGTTGACGCCCTTGTGCGGGTCCTTGCCGATGAGCTCCTTGACCTTCGCCTGCACGGCCGGCATGCGGGTCATGCCGCCGACGAGCACGACGTGGTCGATCTTCGACGAGTCGAGGCCCGCATCGGCGAGCGCCTGCTTCGTCGGCGCGACCGTGCGCTCGAGCAACGCGTGTGCGAGCTCCTCGAGCTTCGCCCGGGTGAGCTGCAGGTCGAGGTGCTTCGGGCCGTCCTGCGTCGCCGTGATGAACGGCAGGTTGATCTGCGTCGTCATCGTCGAGCTCAACTCGATCTTCGCCTTCTCCGCGGCCTCGTATAGCCGCTGAAGCGCCATCGGGTCGACGCTCAGGTCGATGCCCTGGTCGCGCTTGAACTCGGCGACCATCCAGTCGACGACCGCCTTGTCGAAGTTGTCGCCGCCTAGGTGGTTGTCACCGTTCGTCGACTTGACCTCGAACACGCCTTCACCGAGCTCGAGCACCGAGACGTCGAAGGTACCGCCGCCGAGGTCGAAGACGAGGATCGTCTGATCGGCGCCCTCCTTGTCGAGGCCGTACGCGAGCGCGGCCGCGGTCGGCTCGTTGATGATCCGCAGCACGTTGAGGCCGGCGATCTTGCCGGCGTCCTTCGTCGCCTCGCGCTGCGCGTTGTTGAAGTACGCAGGCACGGTGATCACCGCGTCGCTGACCGTCTCGCCGAGGAACGCCTCGGCGTCCGCCTTCAGCTTCTGCAGGATCATCGCGCTGATCTCCGGCGGGGCGTACTCCTTGCCCCCCGCGTCGATGCGCACGTCGTCGTTCGGGCCTTTCACGACCTTGTACGGGACGATGGTCATCTCCTCGTTGACCTCGTCGTACTTGCGGCCCATGAAGCGCTTGACGGAGAACACGGTGTTCTCCGGGTTCGTGACCTGCTGCCGCCGCGCCGGGGCGCCGACGAGCCGCTGACCGTCCTTCGTGAAGCCGACGACCGACGGCGTGGTCCGCCCGCCCTCGGCGTTCGCGATCACGGTCGGCTCGCCGCCCTCGAGGACGGCCATGCACGAGTTCGTCGTGCCGAGGTCGATGCCGATCGTCTTTGCCATGCGTTTCTGCTCCTTCAGTCGTTACCGGGAGAAAATCTAAGCCTGACTCTAGCAGATCATGCCTCACCTTGTATGCGATAGTCCGAAGCGTGGACGAGCAGGAGCTGAAGGCCGTCGTCGAGGCACGCAAGGAGCTCGGCCCGGAGCACGAGGAGCACCTGATCTCGGGATTCGTCGACCGGATGAGCAAGGAGATCGACCGGCGGGTGGACGAGCGGGTCCGCGAGCTGGCGCCGCGCAGGCCGAGGCCGTCGGCCCTTCACCCCGGGACGCTCGGCGTCTGCATCCCGATCGTCGCGATCGCCGGTGGCATCGGCGGCCTCGGCGGCCTGATCGCCGCCTTCGTCGCGCTCGCGTTCGTCTTCGCGCTCAGCGAGCTGCGCCGATGACGGCGCCGCCGACGACGACGAGCAGGGCGCCGAGGGTCAGCCTCCGCCCCATCCCCTCGGTATGTCGAACCAGCAGGGCCGCGAGGCCGACGCCCCAGAGGGACTCGGTCGCGACGAGCGGTGAGACGACGGTCACCCGGCCGCGCCAGTAGGCCTCGAAGAGCAGCACGTACGACAGCCCGAACATGACGCCGGCGGGCGCGAGGCGGGTCAGCTCCATGCGGGTGGGCGCACGCCGCGTCCAGAGCGCCGCCACGACCGCGCCCGCGAGCAGCGTCGCGGCAGCCGCGGTCTGCGGTGACGCGTCAGCGTGCAGCGCGCGAACCAGGTTGTCGCGGGTCGCGAACATCGTCGCCGCGCCGGCCGCGAACAGAAGCCCGCGCGCCCGGAGGTGCCCTGGTCGATCTCGCTCGGCCGCGAGCAGGACGCCGCCCGTCACGATTGCGAGCGCGCCGAGCACGAGCGGCAACCGCAGCGGCTCGTCGAGGAACACGAGCGCGATCACGACGGCCACGAGCGGCGCTGCTCCGACTGCGACCGAGGTCCGCGAGGCGCCGATCTCGCGCACGGCGAGCGTGAAGAGCGCCTGCGAGCCGCCGGGAGCGAGCAGGCCCGTGAGCAGGAATGGCCAGGCGCCATGGAAGTCGTGGCGGACGAACGACGCCGCGACCGCGACGGCGAGCGCGACGACGACCGTGGCGAGTGTGGCCGCGCTCGCGTCCCGCAGGCCGGGGAGCGCGAGCCGCAGCGCAACGGTCATCCCACCGAACAGCGCGGCCGACCCGAGTGCCAGGACGACGGCGGTCAATGCATGGTCTCGGCGACGACGATGCCGACCATGATCACGGCGCAGCCGAGCCAGGCAGTCGCCCCGAGCCGGTCTCCGGCAAGCGTGAAGCCGAAGAGCCCCGCCCAGACGGGCTCCATCGAGAACGCGAGCGCCGTGCGCGTCGCCGTCGTGCGGCGCTGCGCCCACGTCTGTGCGAGGAACGCGAGCGCGCTCGCGAACACACCCGTGACGAGCAGCGCGCCCCAGACCGTCCAACCGTGCGGGAACGGCAGGTCGCGCAGCGCGAGCGCGATCGCGAGCAGGCCGCCGGACGCCGTCAGCATCTCGACGAGCGTGAACGCAACCGCGTCGTAGCGCGGCGCGTAGCGCTCCATCAGGACGATCTGGAGCGAGTACACGGCGGCGCCGGCGAGCACGAGCAGGTCGCCGAGCAGCGAGCCGCGGTGGATGCCGGCGAGCAGTGCCAGGCCGGCGGTCGCAAGCAGGACGCCGAGCCAGGCGCCGCGGCCGGCACGCGTCCTGAACACCGCGAGCGCGAGCAGCGGGGTGAGAACGACGTACAGGCCGGTGATGAAGCCGGTCGAGGAGACGGTGGTGCGCTCGAGGCCGGCGGTCTGGAGCGCATAGCCGGCGCCGAGGAGGGCGCCGGCGAGGATTCCCGAGAGAACCCCCGCGCGCCCGAGGCGGCGAAGCCGCGCAGCGCCGGGGACTGCGAGCGTGCCGCCGGCAATCGCGAACCGCAGGGCGAGGAAGGCGAAGAGCGGGTAGACCGCGACCGCGTCCTTCACCTGGACGAACGTCACGCCCCAGACGGCGGTGACGACGAGCAGAACGAGGATCGCGGGCACTGCGCCATTAAAAGGTGTCTGACACCTGGGTTGTCAGACACCCGGCCGGGTACCGTTCCTTCCGTGAATGTGCTCGACACCTTCGGACGGCCGCTTCGCGACCTTCGCATCTCCGTCACCGACCGCTGCAACTTCCGCTGCGTGTACTGCATGCCGAAGGAGGTCTACGGACGCGATCACCGGTTCCTCGACCGGCGCGAGCTCCTGACCTTCGAGGAGATCGCGCGCGTCGCGCGGGTGTTCGTCGACGGCGGCGTTCGCAAGATCCGCATCACCGGCGGCGAGCCGCTCGTCCGCCGCGACCTCGAACGGCTGATCGAGCAGCTCGCGACGCT
>DASXDB010000052.1:0-5620 GCA_036490895.1 Gaiellaceae bacterium | reverse complement strand
CGACGGGGCCGCCGAAGCGGCCCCGTCGCGGATTCCTCACGGCACGATCGTGTTGAACAGGCCGAACGGCGTGCTCGCACCCGAGCCGTTGATGCTGGCCGTTCCGCCCAGCACCGAGATGTAGGCGTCGCCCGAGAACAGGTACAGCGGCTTTCCGTTGTACGTCACCTGGTGCGTCCCGTCGGGGCGCACGATGATCCCGAGCGCATGCTGGTCGATGCCGGGCCCGGCCTCGGGCCGGCCCGACGTGAGCACGGGCGGCCAGAAGACGGCCGCGCACGCTCCCTGGCAGGCGCTCTTGTGCGTGTCGGGACTCAGCGTGTAGACGGGGAACGTCGCGTTCGGGAACAGGCTGAAGTCGTTGTTCATCCGCGCGGCGACGACCGTCTCGTCGGGGCCGGTGCTGCCGACCGGAGCGGTCTCGACGTCGATCTGAGCGGTTCCGGTCGCGGGCTGGCCCCGGCTCGGATCGACCAGGTACCAGGTGCCCGTCGGGCTCGTGACCGGGTCGAAAAGGTTCGCGCCCTCCGTCTCACCCGGGTCCTCGTCCAGGAAGAACCGGTACAGCGGCATCCCGGCGTAGGTCACCTGCCGGACGGTGCCGAGGCCGGGCAGGTCGTTCCTGGTCACTGTCCCCAGCAACGTCGGATTGATCCCAGGTCCTGCGATCGGGGCACCGTTCGTCAGGAGCGCGGGCCACAGGATCGTGTCGCAGGCGGCGCCGATCGCGTTCGCGCCGTCACTGCAGGCGAAGTCCGCGCCGTTGATGGCGTGAAGCTGGTCGGACGTGAGCAGGTACAGCGAGCACCCTGTGTACGCGCCCGAGCCCACGACGAGCACCTTCCCGTACTTGCTCGACGTCGCCGAGACCGTGGCCGGACCGGTCGGGGCGCTGGTGATGGGATCGGCACACGAGCTTGCGTCGGCGCGTGCGGCGGATGTGAACTGCAGGGCCACGACTGCGAGGCCCAGGACGAGCGCCGCGAGCGCGAGGCCTGCTGTGGGCCTCGCGAGCGGGCGAGATGACAATGGCATGACTGCCTCCGTGGCGTCGTGTTTTGACACTCGCGACGCTAGGAGGAAGCCCTCCTCGGCACATCGGTGGGTCCGCCCAAATTGCGCCGAGGGCGCTACCTAGGTTTGGTGGTGATCCTGCGAATCCGCCCGAGCAGGCGCTCGGTCTGCGTCTGCTTCGCCGGGTCGAAGTGCGTCTCGACAGCCTCACGGTAGGGCCGCGCGACGCGGCGCGCGTACGCGGCGAACCCCTCCTGCCTGAGGGGGGGGCCGCCAGTCCTCGCGATAGGGAACCCACACGTGCTCGCGGCCGAGGTGCTGCGCGGAGGTGACGAACGCGAGCCCGATGCCGCTCGAGACGGCGAGCAGCGACCGGTTCTCCGCCCGCGCCTGCCGGACGAGCCCCTCGTAGAGCGCCTGCAGCTCGTCGGGGCCCGGCAGCTCCTTCCGCTCGGCGGCGAGCTCCGCGAGCGAGGAGCGCAGCTCGCTCAGCTCCATCGGGGGAACGTCGATCAGCGCAGCGCTCTTCCCGGCGCCGCGCTCGAGCACGCCGAGCAGCTGATCGACGCTCGCGATCTCCGCGCCCTGCTCGAGCACGCCGTTGTCCTTCAACTCGCCGACGAGCGCGGCGAGGTAGACACGTGAGCCGCGCGCGAGGTCGCTCGCGGCGGCGAGGAGCCACAGCGGCGAGAACCCGAACGCGGCGATCGAGCCGAGCTCGACGACGTTGCCTGCCCCCTTGCGCACGGCGAGCTTGCCGGCGCTCGGCTCGTCGTCCGCCTGCACCGGCTGGTCGACCCCGCCGACGAGCTCGATGGTGATGCGGAGGACGTTCTTGGCCGTCGCCTCGTAGACCCGCGACTGCCGGACGAAGCGCGGGAGCACGACGAGCGCGGTCTCGTGGACCGCCCCACCGAGGATCGCGGCGCCGGAGCGGACGAGGCGCTCCGGGAGGGTGACGAGTCGGCGACCGCGCACGCTCCCATCTTTGCAGCGGCGATGCGATGATCGGCGCATGAGCAACCCAAACAAGGAACTGTGGGAAAAGGGCGACTTCACCCGCGTCGCAGAGACGATGCGTGCGAGCGGCGACGCACTCGTCGACTCGCTGGGCATCACCGAGGGCATGGATGTGCTCGACGTCGGCAGCGGCGACGGAACGACCGCCGTTCCGGCGGCGCAGCGCGGCGCGAACGTCCTCGGCGTCGACATCTCGGCTCCACTCGTCGCCGCCGGCAACACCCGCGCAGAGGCGCTCGGGCTGTCGAACCTGCGATTCGTGGAAGGCGACGCCTCGCAGCTCGACGATCTCGCCGACGACAGCTTCGACCTCGTGATCAGCATCTTCGGTGCGATGTTCGCGCCGAAGCCGTTCGACGTCGGGAAGGAGCTTGTTCGTGTGACGCGCCCGGGAGGCCGGATCGCGATGGGCAACTGGATACCCGGCGACCCGACGCTCGTCGCGCAGATCCTGCGGATCAGCTCCGCGTACTCGCCTCCGCCGCCCGAAGGGTTCGTCAGTCCGATGACCTGGGGTGTCGAGAGCGAGGTGATCGAGCGCTTCACGGCGGCCGGCGTGGCGGGGGACGCCATCTCGTTCGAGCGCGCCACATACTCGTTCGACCATCCGGGAAGGCCGTCGGAGTTCCTCGCAGAGTTCCGCGAGTACTACGGCCCGACGATGAACGCCTACGCCGCCGCGGCGGCCGGCGGGCGCGAGGAGGAGCTGCACGCCGAGCTCGACGCGCTCTTCAACGACGAGAACACGAGCGGCGACGCGACCTCGATCCCGGCGACGTTCCTGAAGGTGACCGTCCGTGTGTAGTTGACGACCTGATTGCCGGGCGAAGCCCGGAACCAGGTTCATGTCGTTCGGCCGGCTGAGCCGAAAGCAACGTCCTCACATGCCCATCGCGTGGTAGCCGGAGTCGACGTACAACGTCGTCCCGGTGACGTTTTTTGCTCCGTCGCCGAGCAAATACTCGGCGGCCGAGCCGACGTCGTCGGCTTCCACGTGACGGTGCAGCGGAGCACGTTCTTCGACGATCGCCTCCATCGTCGGGAAGCCCGCGATGGAACGGGCGGCCAGCGTACGGACCGGGCCGGCGGAGATCGCGTTCACGCGGATGTTCTTCTGGCCGAGCTCCCAGGCCAGGTATTTCACCGCTGAGTCGAGAGTCGCCTTGGCGACGCCCATCACGTTGTAGTGGGGCACCGCGCGCTCGCCGCCGAGATAGGTCATCGTCACGATCGAGCCGCCTCCGGCCTTCTCCATCAGCGGCTCGGCCGCGCGCGCAGTTGCGACGAGCGAGTACGCGCTGATGTCGATCGCCATCCAGAAGCGATCGCGCGGCGTGTCGGTGAAGCGTCCCTCGAGGTCCTCGGCCGCAGCGAAGGCAACGGAGTGAACGAGGATGTCGAGCTCGGCGCCGAACGTCTCTCCCACCTCGCCGAAGACGCGGTCGATCCCTGCGTCGTCGCGAACGTCGAGCTCGGTGACGAGCGGGCTCGAGACCGACTCGGCGAGCTCGCGAACGCTCTTCTCGATGCGCTCGCCCTGGAACGTGAAGGCAACCTGTGCCCCGCCCTCGGCGAGACGGCGCGCGATCGCCCACGCGATCGATCGCTTGTTGGCGACTCCGAGAACCAGCGCGCGTTTTCCCGAGAACATTCCGGGCGATGCTAACCGTCATCGGCTACTGTGCGGAGCCTTGCGTCGCCCCCTGCTCCTGACTGTCGCGATCGCGCTGGTCGCGTCGGCGGCGGCCTCAGCAGCACCGAAGCCACTCCACCGAGAGGTCCGTGAGCAGGGGTTCCAGCGCGTCCGCGCCGGGCACTTGACGATCCCGCCGAAGTCGCTGCGCGGGACGACGCGCGTGATCGTTCGGCTCGCGACGCCGCCGCTCGCGGCATGGAGCGCTGAGCGCCGCCTCGCCTCCATCCGCTCGGCGCAGCACCTGAACGTCCATTCCGCCGCGTCACAGGCGTACGTCGCCGAGCTCGCGCGCAGGCAGGCCGTTGCGGTTGCCGCCGTGCGCGCTGCAATCCCGAAGGCGATCGTCCAGGAGCACTACTCGATCCTGCTCGACGGGTTCGCGGTGCGACTCCCGGCGAAGAGCCTCCCGAGGCTGCTTCGCGTCAGCGGCGTGACCAAGGTCTACCCGAGCCTCTCGTACTACTCGACGATGGACCGCGGACCGTCCGTCATCCACGCGACCGACCTCGAAGCTGCGACCGGCGACAAGGGGCAGGGCGTGAAGATCGCGGTCGTCGACACCGGCGTCGACCCGACGAGCCCGTTCCTCAATCCCGCGGGCTTCAGCTACCCGGCCGGGTTCCCGAAGGGAGACACGTCGGAGACGACGCCGAAGGTGATCGTCGCAAAGGTGTTCCCCGGCGAGCCGCGCGACAGCAACAGCGCGAAGCCGTTCGACCCGACCGAGCCGCATGGCACGCACGTCTCGGGGATCGCGGCCGGCGACGAGGGCACGAACGCGCCTGCCGGGCCTGACCACCCCGCAGTCGCGAATCTCTCGGGAGTGGCCCCCAAGGCCTGGATCGGCAACTACCGCGTCTTCACCGTCCCGACGCCGCTCGGCCACGAAGCCTCGACACCCGAGATCGTGCACGCGTTCGAAGCGGCCGTCGAGGACGGGATGAACGTCATCAACTTCTCCGGCGGCGGCCCTCAGACCGATCCGGTGAACGACGCGATGTTCGAGACGATCCACAACGTGACGCTCGCCGGCGTCGTGCCCGTGATCGCGGCCGGCAACGACCGTGAGGACTTCGGCTTCGGCACGGCCGGCTCACCCGGCGTCGCGCCGGACGCGATCGCGGTCGCCGCGACCTCGAACTCACACGTGTTCGCGCCGGCACTGTCGGTCGCCGGCGGCCCGCCGTCGCTCGGCGCCGTCCCGATCCAGGGCGCCGGCGGCCTGAAGCTGCCCGGCGCATGGGGGACGCTCGACCAGACGATCGTCGACGTTTCGAGCATCATCGGCACCGACGGCACGCCCGTCGACGCGAATCTGTGCGGCGCGCCGAGCGATCCGAACTCCGGGAACGGGACGCTGCCGGCAGGGTCGCTCACCGGCAAGATCGCACTGGCCTCGCGCGGCGTCTGCACGTTCGCCTCGAAGGCGGACCGCGCGAAGCGCGCGGGCGCCATCGGGCTGATCCTCGCCGACAACCGCTTCGGCGAGGCGAACCCGATTCCGATCCCGCTGTCGCTGCCGGCGGGAATGATCTCCGACCTCGACGCCTCGGCGCTTCGGGGCTATGCGTCGCAGCACGGCGGCCAGGCGACGATCCGCGTCTCCAGCGACATCCGCGAGATCCAGACCGGACG
The DNA here is from genome assembly GCA_036490895.1 of Gaiellaceae bacterium. GTDB lineage: Bacteria > Actinomycetota > Thermoleophilia > Gaiellales > Gaiellaceae > PALSA-600. The sequence continues at coordinate 255 of DASXDB010000052.1, read as the reverse complement.
CAGCGGCGTGATCACGAGCTTCTCGTCGGCCGGCCCGACCGACTTCGGCTGGTTCCTGAAGCCGGACATCTCGGCCCCCGGCCTCGACGTCCTCTCGTCCACTCCGCCGCTGACGACCGGCTCGACGTTCTCCGTCTTCGCAGGCACGTCGATGGCGACGCCGCATGTCGCCGGCGCAGCCGCGCTGCTCGTCCAGCGGCACCCGGACTGGACGCCGCCCGAGATCAAGTCGGCGCTGATGTCGACGGCCGGCGC
>DASXDB010000051.1:0-9823 GCA_036490895.1 Gaiellaceae bacterium | reverse complement strand
CTCCTGACGGTCATCAGCGGGTACAGCGAGGCGCTGCTCGAGGAGAGCGAAGACGCGCAGCCCGAGCTGAACGAGATCGCCGCAGCCGCCGAGCGCGCGACGATCCTGACGCGCCAGCTGCTCGCATTCAGCCGCCGCCAGGTGCTGCAGGCGCGCGTCGTGTCGATCAACGAGATCGCCGACGGCATCACGCCGATGCTGCAGCGGCTGATCGGCGAAGACGTCGACGTCGAGGCCTTCCTCGACGCGAAGGCCGGCAATGTGCTCGCCGACCCGAGCCAGATCGAGCAGGTCCTGGTCAACCTCGTCGTCAACGCCCGCGACGCGATGCCGAACGGCGGGAAGCTCACCATTTCGACCGGCATCGTCGAGCTCGACCAGACATACGTCGACCAGCATCCCGAGGCAAGCCCGGGCCTCCACGCCGTCCTCGCCGTCAGCGACACCGGGATCGGGATGGATGAAGCAACGGTCGCCCGCGCGTTCGAGCCGTTCTTCACGACCAAGCCTGCCGGCACGGGCACAGGCCTCGGGCTGTCGACGGTCTACGGCATCGTCAAGCAGAGCAACGGCACCGTCTGGGTCTACAGCGAGCCCGGTCACGGGACGACGTTCAAGGTGTATCTCCCGGCCGTCCAGGACGCGGCCGAGGTCGCGCGTCCCGAGGAACCGAAGCCTGACGCGACCGGCAGCGAGACGATTCTCGTCGTCGAGGACGAGCGGCCGGTCCGCAACCTCGTCACGCTCACGCTCCGCTCGCGCGGCTACCAGGTTCTCGCCGCCGAGACGCCGGCGCATGCCATCGAGCTGGCGGCCGGCGAACCGAACCTGTCTCTGGTCTTGACTGACCTCGTGATGCCCGGGACGAACGGACGTGACCTCGCCGACCAGATCCGGCAGCAGGTTCCGGGCGTCCGAGTCCTCTTCATGTCGGGATATGCGGACGAAGCGGTCAGCCGGAACGGATCGCTCGATGCCGACGCGGCGTTCCTCGAGAAGCCCTTCAGCGCCGGCGGCCTCGCAACCAAGATCCGCGAAGTGCTCGACAGCCCCGCTGCAGTCGCCGTTTCCTGACCTCGGCCGGAGACGTGGGTGTCGACCTGGTCGAACACCTTACGATCTGAGCGACCGTGATTCTCGAGAACGGCCTGATCCGGACGCTCGACCCGCAGGTGCCGACGCAGCGGGCGCTCGCGATCGCAGGCGACCGCATCGCCGGCGGCGTCGGCGTGCACGAGACGGCGCTCGCGTCGCCCGAGGTCGTCGATCTCGGTGGGCGTGTCGTCGTTCCCGGTTTCACCGACTCCCACGTCCACTTCCCGACGTGGGCGCTCGCGCAGCACGAGGTCAACCTCGACGGCTGCGCGTCGCTCGACGAAGCGCTTGCGCGGCTGCACGGCGTCGCGCCCGGTCCGGGCGGCTGGCTGCGCGGCTACGGCTGGCGCAGCGGCGACTGGGGTCCGGCGCGCGAGCCGACACGCCACGACCTCGATCCTGTCACCGGCGACATGCCGGCCGGGTTGATCGCGAAGGACTACCACTCGCTCTGGCTGAACTCCGCCGCCCTCGCGCTCGCAAACGGCGACCTCGATGTGAGCGGCGGCGTCGTCGAGCGCGACGAGCACGGCGAGCCGACCGGCGTGCTCCGCGAAGAGTCGGCGTGGCGCTTCAAGGAACGGTTCATGCTCGTCTCCGACGACGCCTATCTGGAGGCGATGCGCGCGGGCGTGCGCCTCGCGAACTCGCGCGGCGTCACCTCGGTGCACGACAAGGACGGCTGGCTCGGCGCCCTGCGACTGTGGCGGAAGCTCGAGGAGCGCGGCCTGCTCTCGCTGCGCGTGTGGCAGTCCATCCCCGCAGACCTCGTCGACGCCGCCGCAGCGGTCGGCCTCCGCTCCGGGCTCGGGAGCCCGATGCTGCGCATCGGCTACCTGAAGGTGTTCATGGACGGCACGCTCGGCTCCCAGACGGCGTGGATGCTGGACGGCAGCGGCGTCCAGATCACGAGCGGCCCCGAGCTCGCGGAGATCGTGCGGCGAGGCGCAGCGGCCGGCTTCCCGGTCGGTGTTCACGCGATCGGCGACAAGGCGAACCGCGAGGCGCTCGACGCATTCGAGGCGACCAGGGAGGTGTGGGAGCCGCTCGGTCTCCGTCACCGCATCGAGCACTGCCAGCTGCTCGCAGCGCAGGATCTCCCCCGCTTCGCCGAGCTCGGCGTCGCGTGCTCGGTGCAGTTCTCGCACGCCCCGTCCGACCGCGACCTCGCGGACCGCTTCTGGGCGGGGAAGACCGACGGCGCCTACGCGTTCAAGTCGCTGCTCGCCTCGGGCGCCGTCGTCGCCAACGGCTCCGACGCGCCGATCGAGAAGCTCGACCCGCTCGCCGGAATTCGGGCCGGCGTGCGCCGCTCGATCGACGCCCGCCAGGCGTGGCATGGAGAACAGTGCCTCACGGTCGACGAGGCGTTCCGCGCCACCTGCGTCGCGCCGGCCTGGATCGCAGGCGACGAGCGCCGCCGTGGCACGCTCATCCCCGGCCACGAGGCGGATCTGGTCGTCTTGGATCGCGATCCTTGGGAGGACCTGGACGCTCAGGTCGTGGCGACGATGGTGGCGGGCCGCTGGGTGCACAACCCGCCGCCCTGGGACTGACGCGGGCGCTGCGACGGTTCGAAGAGGTGTCAGACACCAGAGGTGTCTGACACCAAGTGGGCGGCCGTTGCGGTAGGCCGAGGACCTGAGCCTAGACTTTCGCGATGTCCCGCACTACTCACCGCATCGGCCGCGACGAGGTCGTCTGGGCCTTCGGCCCGGACATGGATCCCGCGCTCGAGATCGAGCCCGGTGAAGTCGTGACGCTGGAGACGAACGACTGCTTCACCGGCCAGATCCAGTCGGAGGCCGATCTCGTCACGGAGATCGACTTCGAACGAGTGAATAGCGCCACGGGCCCGATCGCGGTTCGCGGCGCCGAGCCCGGCGACTCGCTCGTCGTCGAGCTGCTCGAGGTGCGCCCTGACGACAAAGGGTTCGCGACGCTCATCCCCGGCATGGGCCAGCTGATCGAACAGGTGCGGTCTCCGCTCACGCACGTCTTCCGTGTCGAGGGCGACACAATCCACATGACGGATCGCATCTCGTTCCCGCTGCGGCCGATGGTCGGCGTGATCGGGTGCGCGACGGGTGGCGAGCGGCTGACCAACGGCTACGCGGGCGAGCACGGCGGGAACCTCGACAACCACCTGCACGGGCCTGGCGCGACGGTGTTTCTCCCGGTGCGCCAGCCCGGCGGGATGCTCGCCATCGGCGACATGCACGCATCGATGGGCGACGGCGAGATCTGTTTCACCGGCGTCGAGATCTCCGGTGAGGTGACGATCCGTGTCTCACTGTTGAAGGGCAAGCAGGGAACCTGGCCGGTCACCGAGCTCGCCGACCGCTGGGTCGTGCACGGGACGGCCGGCCCGGACTTCATGGAGGCGCTCGACCGGGCCTCGGAAGAGGCCGCGCGATTCCTCGTCGATCAGTGGGGGTTCACGATGGAAGAGGCGTTCATCTTCCTCTCCACGGCCTGTGACGCGAACATCTGCCAGGCCTGCCGGCCACAGCCGTTCTCGACGATTGCCCGGGTCTCGATCCCCAAGATCGCGGCCTGTCCGCAGCCCTTCAGCGGCGATTGATGTTTTGCGTCCGTTTTACGCGGACGCAACAGCACGTTGTCGGGTGGAGCGCATCTTCTGGAAGTCAACTTCGATCGCTCCCCTGGGAGGCACTCGAACATGAAGCATCGCCTGACCCTCACCATCGGCCTCGCGGCACTCGTGTGCTCCGCGCTGGCAGCGACCGCGTCGGCAGGGCGCGGCGGCAACGGCCAGCTGTTCCAGTTCCGCGGCGAGGTCGTCTCCGCAACTGCGACGTCCGTGCAGATCACCGTCGAGGGCGGCAACCACGCCGCGCTCCGCGCCATGCTCGGGCAATCGCAGAACCAGACCTTCACGCTCGGCACGAAGAGCGAAGTGCTCGTATGGAGCCACGGCACCCCGAAGGTCGGGTCCTACACCGATCTGAAGACGAACGACTGGGTGCAGGTCAACGTCCGCGCGAAGGGGGCAAAGTCGCTCGCCGACATCGAGGCGAACGCGGCCGGCATCGTCGGCGACCACGGCGCTGCGCCCGGGAAGGCCGGTAAGCCGCTGTTCCTCTATCGCGGCACGTACGCAGGCTCCCCCACGGCCGGCAAGATCAACGTGGACGTCAAGGGCGGTAACCGCCTCGCGCTCCGCAGCCTGCTCGGCCAGTCGAGCTCGACGCAGACCTTCAGCTATGACAGCAACACGATCTTCCTGCTCTGGCAGGGCAAGGTGCCAACGGTGATCGGCGCCGCCGACCTGAAGGCCGGCGACCGCATCACCGTCCGGATTCGCGCACCGCGTCTCTCCTCCCTCTCGACGATCGAAAGCACTCCGGCGCGGCACGTCGGCGAGCACGAGCCGGCGAACGCGCCCGACCAGGCGTAAGCCACAGACCACCCACGAGCCCCGCCGCCGCGGCCGGTCACCGGTCGCGGCGGCGGTTTCCATTTCATGGCACCTCGCGGTCGGACATGATCGCCTGTACGGACGCCGTCGTCGAGTGCCGGGAGAACGTGCGAACGGAGATCGATCAAAGAGCGGCGAAGGCGAGATAGAGCTCGCGCGCGGCGTTCGTCCCGAGCGTCACGTAGTCGGCCACCAGCCGCTCGTTCGGCGAGTGCACCTGCGAATCGGGCAAGCCGAAGCCGGTGATCACCGTCGGAATCCCCTTGCCGGTGAGCGCCGGGACGATCGGCAGCGTGCCGCCGGAGCGGATCAAGGCAGGCCGCCGGCCGAGCGCGCGCTCGAAGGCGTCGAGCCCGAGCTGCACCGCCTTCGCTTCCGGCGCCACGAGGCCGGGCGGCGAGGACGACCACAGATCGACCTGCAGGTCCGCGCCCGGCGGGGCGGCGTCATGCAGCATGCGCTCGAGCTCGGGCGCGATCTCGTCGACTTTCTGTCCCGGCGCGAGCCTGATCGACACGTTCGCGATCGCCTCCGCCGGCAGCACCGTCTTCTGCAGGATCGGCGAGCCCGTCTGAATCCCGTTCACGTCGAGCGCCGGCTCCGCGAAGGTGCGGCGATAGAAGTCGCGTGCGGCCTCCGGATCCTTCGGACGCGCGCCCTGGTCCCCGAGCTCGTCGGCGCCGGGGGGCAGCTCGCTCCAGCCTGCGAGCTCCTCGTCCGTCGGAGCGACGATCCCCTTGCGCAGCGGCTCGGCAAGCGTCCCGTCGGGCGAGACCGCAGCGCTCAGCGTCTGCATCAGTGCGTGCGCGGCATTGAGCGCTGCGCCGCCGTAGATGCCCGAGTGGAGATCCTTGTCGCCCGTGCGGAGGGTGACGTGGAAGTACGCCATCCCGCGCGTGGCGAGATTGAACGCCGGGACGTCGCGTCGGATCATCCCGCTGTCGAAGACGATCGCCGCGTCCGCGCCGCGCTCGTCCGCCTCGAGGAAGTCGACGATCGAATGGCCTCCGGTCTCCTCCTCGCCGTCGCAGCAGAAGCGGACGTTGACCGGCAGCTCGCCGGCCCGCGCAAGCTCGCGCGCCGCGGCCAGAAGCATGTAGAGCTGACCCTTGTCGTCGACCGCCCCGCGGCCGTAGAGATAGCCGTCGCGGATCTCGGGCTCGAACGGCGGCGAGTCCCAGAGCTCGAGCGGGTCCGGCGGCTGCACGTCGAAGTGCCCGTAGCAGAGGACCGTCGGCGCGCCGTCGGCATTCGTCGACGCGCGGATCTCCCCGATCGCGAGCGGCTGCCCGTGCCAGTCGACGACCTCGCAGTCGCCGCCGGCGCCGCGGATGAAGTCGCGCACCCACTGTGCAGCGGTCACGACGTCGGACTTGTGGGCAGCGTCCGCACTGACCGAAGGGATGCGGAGGAACTCCGCCAGCTCGTCGAACCACTGCACGGCGCGAGCGTAGCGAAGCCGGCGAGCCGCTGTCTGACACCAAAAAGTGTCAGACACCCTGCTGACACGTCACAAAGTCGTCGGCAACGTAGGGAGATGAGCCGCATCGCACGAGCATTCGTTCCCGGAGGGATCTACCACCTCACGGCGCATGGCACGGACGATCGGTCGATCTTCGCCGATGACGTCGATCGCCAGTCATTTGCGTTGCGGCTTCTGCGCGTAGCGCAGCGCGAAGCGTGGGGTCTCTACGCCGTCTGTCTCCTCGACACGCACTACCACCTCGTGCTGCAGCCGGCGCGCGGCATCTCGAGTGGGATGCGTGTGCTGAACGGTGCGCATTCACGCGCGTTCAACGCGCGTCACGGACGACGCGGAGCCTTGTTCGAAAGTCGGTTCGTCGACCGAGTCGTCCGCGGCGAGGCGCACCTGGCGAACGCAGTGGCGTATGTCGAGCACAACGCAGTGTCCGCCGGCATGGTTCGCGATCCGAAGGCCTGGCCGTGGTCAACCCACGAAGGCTGCGCGCTTCGGGCTCTGCTGGCGGCATCCCTCAAAGGTGTCTGACACCTACTGGTGTCAGACACCCCTTCGGACCACCGCGAGGCGACGGCCCTGCTGCCGGCCGGGCTCAACGGTGTCTGACACCTTCCGGTGTCAGACACCCCTTCGGACCACCGCGAGGCGGAGGTTCTGCTGCCGGCCGGCCTCAACGGTGTCTGACACCTTCCGGTGTCAGACACCCCTTCGAACCACCGCGAGGCCCGGTGTCAGACACCCCTTCGGGCGCAACGCCTCAGGCGACGTCGCGGAGCTTGTTCGACTCGGCGAGGGCGCGAAGCTTCTTCAGGCCCTGGTTCTCGATTTGCCGGATGCGCTCGCGCGTCACCTGGAACGTTCGGCCGACCTCGTCGAGCGTGCGCGGCTGCTCGCCGTTCAGACCGTACCGCAGCTCGAGCACCCGGCGCTCGCGATAGTTCAGCGAGCCGAGGCACTTGGCCAGCGCCTCCGCACGGAACGCGGTGTCGGCGGCCTCTTCGGGAAGCGGCGTGTGCTCGTCCTCGATGAACTGACCGAACTCCGACTCTTCCTCGTCGCCGACGGGCTTCTCGAGCGACACCGGTGTCTGCGACGTGCGGCGGATCGACTCGACCTCTTCGACCGTCAGGTCGAGATCGACCGCGATCTCCGCGGCGGTCGGCTCGCGGCCCTTCTCCGCGCGCAGCTTGCGCTCGGTGCGCATGATCTTGTTGAGCTTCTCGACGACGTGGACGGGCATGCGGATCGTCCGCGCCTTGTCGGCGAGCGCGCGCGCGACAGCCTGGCGAATCCACCAGGTCGCGTACGTCGAGAACTTGTAGCCCTTGCGCCAATCGAACTTCTCGGCCGCACGCACGAGACCGATCGTTCCCTCCTGGATCAGGTCGAGGAACGGCAGCCCCTGGTTCCGGTAGCGCTTTGCGATCGAGACGACGAGGCGGAGGTTCGCCTCCACCATTTCCTGCTTCGCGCGATGGTCGCCGCCTTCGATCCGCTTCGCGAGCTCGACCTCCTGCGCGGCCGTGAGGAGATCGACCTTGCCGACGTCCTTCAGGAAGAGCTGCAGAGAGTCGGCGGAGAACTCGGTGTCGACGCGTTCCTCGGCCTCGTCCTGCTGGGCCGCGAAGAAGTCGGCCTCGGCGTCTGCATCGGCCTCGGCGTCGAGCGGAGTCGCTTCGGCGTCGACCTCGGTCTCCTCCTCGAAGTCCTCCCTCGCTTCGAACTCTTCGGTCGTGCTCACGCGGCTCCCCCTGGTCGGATGCGGAAGACTCGCATCGCCACCGGACGGACGCATAGGCCGCTCGGCTCATCTTTTTGAGCCCTGGGTCCCACCGTTCGCAAGGTGGGTGACGAAGGTGTTCGCTTCCTTTCCGAACGTCGTCGCCGGGTCGAGCGCGCGCGCCGCCCGGAACTCCTTCAGGGCGAGCGGTCCCTGGCCGGTCCAGGCGAGCAGCAGTCCGAGGTGGTACCGCACGGTCTGGCTCCGCGGGAACCGCTTCACGAGCGGCCCCAAGCGGGAGAACGACGCATTGAGGTTGTCCATGTCGAACCGGCCGACGGCGGCCGCGACCTGCGCATTCGGGTCGTTCGGGTGGAGCCTCGCGGCGCGGGCCCACAGCCGCTCGGCGGTCTCCTGGTGGAAGTTCCGCTGGGCGATCTGGCCCTGGATCAGCAGCGGCTCGCGGCCCTCGTACTGGAACAGCGGGTACCCGCCCTTGAAGTACTCGGGGTGAAGGAGGTTGTCGGCGACCACCTGGTAGCGCGTGTCCCGTCCCACCTTCTTCGCTGTGCGGTACGCCTGGACCGCGTCGGCTTCGAACCCGGCGCAGAAGAGCGCCGTCGCGTAGTTGAACTGGACGACCGGATCGTTCGGCTGTTCCGCGGCGAGCGCTTCGAGCGCGCGAGCCGCCCTCTTCGGCCCCTTCGCGAGCGCCTTCTTCACGGCGGCGACGTTCTTCGCGGGCGCGCCCGGGTACACCGCTGCAGGGATGCCGCCGGTGCACCGGGCCTTCGCCTGCGCCGGATCCTGCCGCGTCGCGTAGACCACCCCGGCGACCACCGCCGCCGCCACGAGCGCGGCCGCCGCCACGATCGCGCGCATGCGTGCTGGGGCCGACATCCGGGAATGAAGGTACCGGCAGCTACCGTTTACGTCTGAGGATGAGCACATATCGCGATCTCCTGAGCACGACAAAGGCCGAGATCTCCGAGGTCGACGCCGCGGGCGCACAGGCGCTCGACGGCGCCCTCTGGGTCGACGTGCGCGAAATCGACGAATGGGAGCAGGGCCACCTGCCCGGTGCGGTGCTCGTGCCGCGCGGGAACCTCGAGAGCCGCATCGAGCGGATCGCGCCCGATAAGTCCCAGGCGGTCGTCCTCTACTGCGCCGTCGGCGCGCGCTCGGCGTTCGCCGCGAAGACGCTGTCGGAGCTCGGGTACACCGACGTCCACTCGCTCGCCGGCGGGATCGAGGACTGGAAGCGCGACGGTCTCGCGATCGTGATGCCGCGCACGCTGTCCCCCGAGCGGCGCGCGCGCTACTCGCGCCACCTCCTGATCCCGGAGATCGGCGAGACGGGGCAGCTGAAGCTCCTCGACGCACGGGTGCTGCTGATCGGCGCCGGCGGGCTCGGTTCGCCTGCGTCGCTGTACCTCGCAGCGGCCGGCGTCGGAACCCTCGGGATCGTCGACGCCGACATCGTCGACGAGACGAACCTGCAGCGGCAGATCGTCCACTCGCTCGACACGCTCGGCGCGCCGAAGGTCGATTCGGCGAAACGCACGATCGCGGCGCTGAATCCCGACGTGAACGTGCTCACCTACCGCGAGCGTCTCACCTCCGAGAACATCGATCGGATCCTCGACGACGGCTGGGACCTGATCGTCGACGGCGCCGATAACTTCCCGACCCGGTATCTCGTTAACGACGCATCGGTCTGGCACAACATCCCGGTCGTGCACGGTTCGATCTACCGCTTCGAAGGACAGGTCACGGTCTTCAAGCCGCACGAAGGGCCGTGCTACCGGTGCCTCTTCCCGGAGCCGCCTCCGCCGGAGCTCGCACCGTCGTGCGCCGAGGGCGGAGTGCTCGGCGTCCTCCCGGGGATCATCGGCTCGCTGCAGACGAGCGAGGCGATCAAGCTGGCCGCCGGGATCGGCGAGCCGCTCGTCGGCCGGCTGCTGCTCTTCGACGCGCTGTCCACCGAGTTCAGCGACGTGAGGATCGAGCGCCGCGCCGACTGCCCGGTCTGCGGCGATCACCCGACGATCACCGAGTACATCGACTACGTGGAGTTCTGCGCGCG
>DASXDB010000050.1:0-3554 GCA_036490895.1 Gaiellaceae bacterium | reverse complement strand
GGCACGGTGCTCACCGTCAAGCATCTGACCGGCCTACCCATCAATTACCTGATCACCGTGAACTTCCACGGCTTCAAGGAGGTCGTCGACAAGCTCGGCGGCGTCTGGATGGACGTGGACCGGCGCTACTACAACAAGAACACGGGCGCGTACTACAACGACTACGCGAACATCAACCTGCAGCCCGGGTATCAGCTGCTGAGCGGGCAGCAGGCGCTCGACTTCGTCCGCTTCCGCCACACGGACGACGACCTGCACCGCAACGCGCGCCAGCAGGAGTTCGTGCAGGCGCTGCGCGCTCAGGTCTCGCAGAACTTCTCGTATCTCCAGCTACCGAGTCTCGTGAGCTCGATCACCCAGAACATCGAGGTCGGCGAGGGCGGCCATCAGCTGTCGGGCAACCAGGTGATCCAGTACGCGCTCTTCGCGCAGACGCTGCCCGCCGGTCATGTCTTCCAGAACCGCATCGAGAACGTCCAGTGCTCGCTCGGCTGTCAGGCCTCCTCGACCGACATCCAGGATGCGGTCAACGCCTTCCAGAACCCTGACGTCGAGTCGTCGAAGAGCGCCAACGCCGCCGCGCTCGGGATCAAGATCAAGCAGAAGACGCTGCCGCCGTCGAAGGTCACGCTGACCGTCGTGAACGGCAACGGCGTTCCCGGCGCCGCCGCGGACGCCGCCTACAAGCTCGGGTCCCAGGGGCGTGGCTACGACGTGGTCAGTGCTCCGAACGGGCGCGACCCGAACATCAAGCCCTACGTCTTCCACACGAAGATCTACTACGACCCTGCTCAGAAGGGCTCGAAGGCGGCGGCAACCGCTCTGCAGAACGTGATGCAACCGGCGGACGTCGCAAAGCTGCCGCGCCGGCCGAAGCTGCTCCGGCTCGACCCGGGCTCGATGCTGATGGTGGTGCTCGGGACGGCCTTCCACGGAGACATCGCTCCGCCGCCGCAGCACGTCGTGCCCAAGCACGAGCAGGCGTACGTCCGCTACGACGCGTCCTCGGCGACGGAGCTGCTACGGCCGATGCGCTCCAAGGTCAACTTCCCGCTGTACACGCCGACCGTGCTCGAGCGCAACTCGTACCCCGACACGCAGTCCGGCGACAAGGCGATCCGCCGCTACTGGATCGACGGCCAGGGCAAGCACAAGGCCGTGCGCCTCGTCTTCCGGACAGGCGGCAACGAGTACTGGGGGATCGAGGAGACCGACTGGGACGACGCACCGGTCCTCTCTGACCGCAGCTTCCGCCACGCAGTCGGCGGGCGGGAGATGGAGTTCCACTACTCGGGCTCCCACTTGCACATGATCGTCCTGCGTGCGCACGGCGCGACCTACTGGGTCGTGAACACGCTCCTCGACTCGTTGTCCAACGAGACGATGATTTCCATCGCAAAAGGCCTCAAGCCCCTTACATCCGTGAAGTAGGTTTCGGCGCGAAAATGAGCAAGGTAGGCATCTTCGGGGCCGGCTGGGTCGGCCTCGTGACCGGCGCGTGCTTCGCAGAGCTCGGCCACGAGATCGTGATTCGCGACGTCGTCGCGGCGAAGATCGACGCGCTGCAACGTGGCGAGGTTCCGTTCCACGAAGCCAAGCTCTCCGAGCTGCTCGCCGCCAACGCGGAGCGCATCACCTACACGCTGGCGGCCGACGACATCGCCGGCTGCGAGTTCCTGTTCGTGTGCGTCGACACGCCTCCGACACACTCGGGCGACGCCGACCTCTCGCGCGTCTGGACCGTCGTCGACGAGCTCCCCGAGCTCCAGGGCCATCCGATCCTCGTCATGAAGTCGACCGTCCCGGTCGGGACGGGGGAGAAGGTGCGGGTCGGCCTCGACCAGCGCGGGCTCGGGCACGTCGGTTACGCATCGAACCCCGAGTTCCTTGCCGAAGGTCGCGCGATCGAGGACTTCATGGGCCCGGACCGGATCGTCGTCGGCGCGTTCGCCGCCGATGACGCCGACGCGGTGGCCGGGCTCTACGACGCGATCGACGCACCCATCGTTCGCACCGATGTGAACTCGGCGGAGATGATCAAGCTGGCCGCGAACGCGTTCCTGATGACGCGCATCTCGTTCATCAACGAGATCGCCAACGTCTGTGAGGCGACCGGCGCCGACGTGGTCGCGGTCGCCGAGGGCGTGGGTCTCGACCGGCGGCTCGGGCCGCACTTCCTGCGTGCGGGCATCGGGTACGGCGGCAGCTGCTTCCCGAAGGACTCGCTGGCGCTGAAGCAGCTCGCGTCGAACTCCGGCTACCACTTCCAGCTGCTCTCGGCCGTGATCGAGGTCAACGAGCTGCAGAAGCGGCGGGTGATCGGGAAGTTGAAGCGCCACATAGGACCGCTTCGCGGGAAGACCGTCGCGCTGCTCGGGCTCGCGTTCAAGGCGAACACGGACGACATGCGCGAGGCTCCGTCGATCGTCCTGGCGTCCCGGCTCCTCGCCGAAGGCGCGGACGTTCGCGCGTGGGACCCGGTTGTGCGCGGCGACGACAAGCTGCCGAACGGCGTCCAGATCGTCGGCTCGATCCTCGACGCCGTTCAGGGGGCGGACGCTGCCGTGATCGTGACCGAGTGGGCCGAGCTGAAGGAGCTCGCGGCGCCGGAGGTTCACGCCGCGATGAAGACGCCGCTGATCGTCGACGGCCGCAACCTGCTCGACCCCGACCAGGCCAGGCAGGCGGGCTTCACCTACGAGGGCATCGGCCGGACGGCGGCCCCGCCCACCAGAACCTAGACGGCCGTGGAAGCGATCATCCTCGCCGGCGGCAAGGCCGAGCGGCTCGGCGACGCTGCCGGCGGACGGCCGAAGTCGCTCGTCGACGTCGCCGGCAGGCCGCTCGCGGCCTACCAGGTCGGCCGCCTCGCGCGGGCCGGCGTGACGCGTGTGATCTTCGCCTGCGCCGCGGGTGAAGGTCAGCAGTTCGTCGACCTGCTCGCCGGGGCCGGCCCGGAGATCGTCGGCGCCGAGGAGCCGGAGCGGCTCGGACGCGGGGGCGGCATCAAGTTCGCCGCGAGGGAGCGGCGGGAGCGTGGTGAGGTCCTGGCGCTGAACGGTGACGAGCTCGTCGACGTCGACTACGGTGCGCTGCTCGCCGCGCACCGCGCGGGCCGCTCGGTCGCGACGATCACGGTCGCACAGCCCAGGTCTCAGTTCGGCGTCGTCCAGGTCGACGACGAGGACGTCGTGCGCGGCTTCGAGGAGGCCGGCCGCGTGCCGTACTGGGTGAACTGCGGAACCTACGTGCTGAGCGACGAGGCGATCGCGCGGTTTCCCGACAAGGGCGACCACGAGTCGTCGACCTTTCCGGAGCTCGCGGCGGCGGGCGAGCTTCGTGCCTTCCGCCATGAGGGCCTGTGGCTCACCGTGAATACGCCGAAGGAGCTACGCGTCGCGCAGGAGCACGTGTCGTCGCATCCGGAGTGGCTCGCGACGTGAGAGGATCGCCGGCGATGGACTCGCCGAACCTCGCGTCGCTCGATCGCTGGGGCTTCGACGTCCGGCGCGTCGAGAAGCCGTGGGGGTACGAGCTGATCTGGGCGCTGACCG
>DASXDB010000049.1:0-19275 GCA_036490895.1 Gaiellaceae bacterium | reverse complement strand
GGCGGACTTCTTCGGCCGGCCGTCGGAGACGCTCGAGATCGCGGCCGTGACCGGTACGAATGGGAAGACGACGACCGCGTTCCTGCTCCAGGCGATTCTCGACGCGGCGGGGCGCCGACCCGCGTTGCTCACGAACATCCGGAGGGTCGTCGGCGAGCGCGAGTGCCCGATCGGCCTCAACACGCCCGAGGCGATCGACCTCCAGCGCCTCCTGCGCGAGATGCTCGATGCGGGCGACCGTTCGTGCGCGATGGAGGCGACGTCGATCGGGGCCGCACAGGGCCGGCTCGCCGGCACGCGCTTTCGCGTGCTCGTCTTCACGAACCTGACGCAGGACCATCTCGACTTTCACGGCACGATGGACGCGTACTTCGCTGCGAAGCGAGCGCTCTTCGACCAGGCGGATGTCGCGGCTGTGAACATGGACGACGAGTGGGGGCGGCGCCTCCTGGCCGACCTGCCCGATGCGATCCCGTTTTCCGGCGGCGACGACCTCGGCGCCGGCCTCCGGCTACGGGGCCGCTTCAACCGGGCGAACGCGGCGGGGGCCGCCGCCGCCGCGCGCGCACTCGGGATCGATGCGGACGCGATCACGCGCGGGCTCGAGTCCGTCGCCGGCGTGCCGGGCCGGTTCGAGTCCGTCGAGGCCGGTCAGCCGTTCAGCGTGATCGTCGACTACGCGCACACGCCCGACTCGCTCGACAACGTGCTCCGCGCGGCGCGCGAGCTCGGCCCGGGGCGACTGACCGTGGTGTTCGGGGCCGGTGGCGATCGCGATCGCGAGAAGCGCCCGCTGATGGGGCGCGTCGCCGCAGCGCGGGCCGACCGCGCGATCGTGACGACCGACAACCCCCGCAGCGAGGACCCGGTGGCGATTGCCGAGGAGGTCGCGGACGGCGCGTTGGAGATCGTGGTCGACCGGCGCGCCGCGATCGAGCAGGCTCTCGCGGACGCGCGCGACGGCGACGTCGTGGTGATCGCGGGCAAGGGCGCCGACACGGAGATGGAGATCGGCGGCCGGTTCGTCCCGTTCGACGACCGCGCAGTCGCACGCGAGGTGCTCTCCCGATGATCCCCCTCGAGCTGGACGTCGTCGAGCCGCTCGGCCGTCTGATCGCGCGGCCGTGGGCGGACGCCGTGACGGGGCTCCAGATCGACTCTCGCCGCATCGCCGAGGGCGATCTCTTCGTCGCCGTCGGAGGCGGGGCCGACTTCGTCGAGCACGCGCTCGCGCGCGGCGCTGCCGCAGCGCTCGTCCCCGACGACGCCCATGCGGCCCTGGCGACGGTCGCAGGGACCGTGCGCGACCGCTCGAGGGCCAGAGTCGTCGCGATCACGGGCTCGACCGGCAAGACCTCGACCAAGGACATCCTCTACGCGATCTGCGCCCCGCAGGCGAAGACGATCGCGAACGAGGGCAACTACAACAACGAGCTCGGTGTGCCGCTGACGCTCGCACGCCTCGAGCCGGACACCGAGGTGTGCATCACCGAGCTCGGTATGCGCGGGCTCGGACAGATCGCGTACCTCGCGTCGTTCACGAAGCCTGACATCGGCGTGATCACGAACGTCGGTCCCGTGCATCTCGAGCTCGTCGAGACGATCGAGAACGTGGCGAAGGCGAAGTCCGAGCTGCTGGCCGCGCTGCCGTCCGGGGGCGTGGCCGTCATTCCCGACGAGCCGCTGCTCGAAGCGCATCTGGACCGTGCCGACATCACGCTGGAACGCGTCGACCTCGAGGCGCCGCTGCCGTTCGCGACGAGCTACTCCGCGCGGCATCAGCTCGCGAACACGCGCTTCGCCGTCGTCGCTGCGCGCCACCTCGGGGTCGCGCTGCCGGAGCACGAGCTGCACGTCGAGTTCTCCAAGCTGCGCGAGGAGGAGCGTGAGCTGACCGGCGGCGGCCTTCTCTTGAACGATTGCTACAACGCGAATCCCGTGTCGATGCGAGCGGCGCTCGAGCACCTGACCGACCGCGCCGGCGGCCGGCGCCGTGTGGCGGTGCTCGGCGAGATGGCCGAGCTCGGCGACGGCGCGTCCGGGTACCACGAGGAGATCGGCGCGCTCGTGCGCGAGCTCGGGATCGAGCACGTGATCGCCGTCGGCGGGCTCGCGCGGGCGTACGGCGGCGAGTGGGTGGCGGACGCGGCCGGGGCGGCGGAGCGCCTGCGCGCCGCGCTTCGTCCCGGCGACGCCGTGCTCGTCAAGGGCTCGCGATCGGTGGGACTCGAGGTGGTCGCGGAGAACTTGGAGCGCTGATGGCACGCGTTCTCGTAGCGGCGCTCGTGGCGATGATCATCGCGATCCTGGGCGGCCCGACGTTCATCGCGTTTCTTCGCAAGAACGAGTTCGGCCAGCACGTCCGCGAGGACGGGCCGGAGCGCCACCTGGAGAAGCAGGGAACGCCCACGATGGGTGGGCTGCTGATCCTGCTCGCGGCGTCGATCGCGTTCCTGCCGCTCTCCGATTACACGCTGCCGGCGCTGACGATCTTCGGCACGACCGTCGCCTGCGGCGCGATCGGGTTCCTGGACGACTTCATCAAGCTGCGCCACAAGCGGTCGCTCGGGCTGCGCGGCCGCTGGAAGATGCTGATGCTGATCGGGATCACCGTCGCCGTCGGAGTCGCGGCGCACCATCAGCATCTCTCTCACCACGTCTACGTGCCCGTGGCCGACTTCTCGATTCCGCTCGGGCCCGTGTGGTACGGGCTGCTGTTCCTGATCATCGCGGGAGCCGTGAACGGCGTGAACCTGGCCGACGGCGTCGACGGCCTCGCATCCGGGACCGCGATCATCGCGCTCGCGACCTTGACCGCGATGGCGGTCACGATCTTCATCCGGTCCGGGACGCACACACACGGACGGGTCGCGAACCGCCTGGACGTCGCCTTCATCGGCGCTGCGCTGATCGGCGGGGCGATCGGCTTCCTGTGGTTCAACGCGTTCCCGGCCGAGGTGATCATGGGCGACACCGGCGCGATGGCGCTCGGCGGCGCGATCGCGGCGATGGCGATCATGATGAAGGTCGAGCTCCTGTTGCTCTTCGTCGGCGGGATCTTCGCCGTCGAGGCGATCTCCGTGATCCTGCAGGTCGTGAGCTTCCGGTACTGGAAACGACGCATCTTCCTGATGGCGCCGATCCATCACCACTTCGAGATGAAGGCGTGGTCCGAGACGAGGATCATGGTGCGCTTCTGGATCGTCACGGCGATCCTCTGCGCCGCCGGCTTCGCGCTCTTCTACAAGTACTTCCTCCAGTTCCGCGGCGTATGAAGATCCTCATGTACGGCGCCGCGCGCTCGGGCCGCGCCGTCGTGGGCCGGCTTGCCGACGCGGTGCTCGTCGATCGCTCGCTCGGCAACGAAGACGACCTCTCCCTGCTCGACGGGATCGACGTGCTCGTCAAGTCGCCCGGCGTGCCCGGCGACCGTCCGCTCGTCGTCGCGGCACGCGCGCGGGGAATACCCGTGTGGTCCGAGGTCGAGCTCGGGTATCGCCGGCTCGCGCCGACCGGCACGAAGTTCGTCGGCGTCACTGGGACGAACGGTAAGTCGACGACGACGGCCCTGCTCGGCGCGATCTTCGCGGCGGCGGGCCGCGACGTCGCCGTCGCCGGAAACATCGGCGTCGCGCTCACCTCGGTCGAACGCGCGGACTGGGTCGTGTGCGAATTGTCGTCGTTCCAGCTCGAGGACGTGCACGAGCTGACCTGCGACGTCGCCGTCTTGTTGAACCTCGAGCCGGACCACCTCGACCGCTACGCGAGCTTCGACGAGTATCGGGGCGCGAAGCTGCGCATCTTCGAGCGCGCGCGCGCGAAGATCGTGCCGCGCGGCCTGGGACTCGAGGGAACCGAGTTCTCCGCCGACGACTCGTTGCCCGCGGAGCCGTTGATCCGCGGGGCGCACAACCGCGAGAATGCCGGCGCAGCGACCGCCGCCGCGCGCGCCGCCGGGATCGGCGACGACGCGATCGCGGAGGCGCTGCGAACGTTCCCGGGCATCCCGCACAGGCTCGAGGTCGTCGCCGAGCGCGGCGGCATTCGCTATGTGAACGACAGCAAGGCGACGAACGTCGCGGCGGCGCTCCGCGGCCTGGCTGCGTATGCCGACGAGCCTGTCCACCTGATCCTCGGCGGCTCGCCCAAGGGGGAGGACTTCGCACCGCTCGCGGCTGCGATCGGCCCGAACGTGCGGTCGGCCCACCTGATCGGCGCGGAGGGACCGCGCATCGGCGAGGTCGTCGACGGCGACGTCGACGGAACGCTCGAAGCGGCGGTGGCGCACGCCGAGCAGCTCGCCGAACCGGGTGACGTGATCCTCCTCAGCCCCGCGTGCGCGAGCTACGACCAGTTCGCGAACTTCGAGGAGCGCGGCGAGGCGTTCCGCGCGCTAGCCCGGCGCGAGTCGTGACCAGACGTTCTCGACGATCCGCTGCGTCGCCGGCCACAGCAGCATCTGGCCGCCGAAATCCAGTGCGCCCGCGCTGAACACCTTCGCGCCGCTCCAGTGCTCGTAGTACGTCATCTCGGCCGTACGGCCCGGCCCGAACAGGTCGGGAATGGTGGCGAGCACCTGGGTCGAGACAGGTGACGCGGCTGAGCGCGCGTCGATCTCGATCCCGTAGAGCCCGAACGTCGAGCCGTTGGTCAACCCCGTGCCCTCGAACGCCCACGGCGCGACGTCCGCGCCGACGACGGTGAACGGTGCCCGGCGCTGCCCGCGGTCCGACGCGACGTACTGGTTGCCGAGGAGCGCCGACTCGGGACGACCGAGGTCGCGCCATTCGTCGACGAGCGTCTGCCGCTGATCCGTGCGCGTGATCTTGCGGAAGAAGTTGTTCGCCGCGAGGAACATCAAGTTGCCGCCCTTGTCGCGGAATGCTTCGACGAGATCGAACACGTGTGCAGTCACGTACTCCGTGTGGCCCGGGAAGGCGAGCAGGTCGTAGGCGGTGCGAAGGTCCGCCGGCGTGAACAGCTCGAGGTCCTCGTCGCTCATCAGGTCCGCGCGCTTTCCGGTCTGTGCGAGCCAGTGCTGGAAGCCGAGGTCGTAGCTCCGGTAGCGGTACGGGACGCCGTCGGTCGAGTGGGGGCGGGTGAGGTCGACCTGATTGGTGCGCCAGTGCGCGTACCAGGTGTCGCCCCAGCCGTCGCCGTCCGCGTCGTAGAAGTTGTAGGCGGCCCAGGTGCTGGTCGGCATGACCACCGCTACGCGTGTCTGCGGCGAGGCCGGCCGCACGATCAGCGGCGCATAGCCGCGCCTGCCGTCGTCGGCCGTGATCTGGGCGGCGTAGACGCCGCTCGGCCAATCGCTCCCGATCGGCATCGGCACGGCCGCGGGTGTGCCGATGTTCTTCGACCAGTCGACCTGGAAGGGTGCGCCGACGGCGACTCCCTTGATCTCGTTGTTCGCGTAGGTCGGCTCGGTCTCGGGGCCGCTGCGTACGATCTGTACCGTGAGCGCGCGCGCGTCGGTGCGTACGACGAGCGTCGCCTCGGTGCCCGGCGCGGCGCTGCGCTCGGAGAACGCGGCATCGACCCCGAGCAGCCGGACGACCGCCTGCTTCGTCTCCACCTTCCCGTCGAGCGAGCGTGCCGAGATGCGTGCGATGTACGTGCGCGGTGCGAGCGTCGACGCAGGCGTCCAGTCGAGTGTGTGCCGACCGGCGGCGAGTACCGTGCGCGAGGTCCGCAACGTTCCCTCCACGCCCTTCGTCGGCTGCTCCGACGCTGCGCCCTGGCCGGTCTCGAGGATCGCGAGCGAGACGGTCGCGCGGCGCGCGAGCGTGAAGCTGATGTGCGCGGTCGGCTCGCTGCTGCCGACTGTTGCGAGCAGCGCGCGGTCGCCGGCGAACGGGCGGCCGCCGTTCGCAACGCGGAGGTTGCCGAGGAGCGACGCTGCGCCGCTCCGGGCGAACGCGCGCGTCCCCCGCGCGAGGAGGAGCAACCCGCCCGCGCCGGCGAAGCCGAGGAGCCCGCGGCGCGAGCCCTGCCAGTGACCCCTGCGGTGCGTCACCGGGTCGGAGCGTACCCGAATTCTGTAAGGTCCTCCTTACATGCGGCTGTTCCGCCATTGCGACACGGTCGAGGAGCTTCTCGAGCGCCGGCGGCTCCGCCGGCGGGCGGCCTGGTCGGTCGTCGCCCTGCTCGCGATCGGGGCGCTCACGTGGAAGGCGATCACTGCGCCCGACGGGGTCGCCGACCCGACGGCCGCCGGTGCCAATCTCGCTCACGGTGCCGTCGTCACGAACAGCGCGCTGCTCGTCTTCCGCGAAGGGCTCGAGGCCGTGCTCGTGCTCGCCGCGTTCACCGCGAGCTTCGTCGGCGCGAATCGCCGCCTGCGCCGGCCGGTCGCCGCGGGCGCCGCGCTCGCGCTGCTCGCATCGGTGGCGACGTGGTTCATCGCGATCGAGGCGATCGGTGCGCTCGGAGGAGGCGGCCTCGACGTGCAGGCCGCGACCGGGCTGCTCGCCGTCGCCGTGCTGCTCGTCGTCATGAACTGGTTCTTCCACAAGGTGTACTGGACCGGCTGGATCGCCGCGCACAACCGGCGCCGCCGCACGCTGCTCGGCACCGGTGGTCTGAGCGCACTCGCCGGGCTTGCGATTCTCGGGTTCACGTCCGTGTACCGCGAGGGCTTCGAGGTCGTCCTCTTCCTGCAGAACCTGCGCCTGCAGGCCGGCTCGGGCACGGTGCTCGAAGGTGTCTCGATCGGGGTCGGTCTCACCGCGCTCGTCGGCATCGCGACCTTTGCGTTCCAGCAGCGCCTGCCGTACCGGCGCATGCTCGTCGCGACCGGCGTGCTGCTCGGCTTCGTGCTGCTCGTCATGGTCGGCGAGACGATGCAGGAGCTGCAGCTCGCGGGCTGGCTGCCGACGACGTCGATCGGCATCACGCTCCCTGGCTTCGTCAACCTCTGGTTCGCGACGTTCCCCACGGTCGAAGGGCTCGTCGCACAGGCGATCGCGGCGGCGCTCGTGATCGGCTCGTACTATCTCGCCGAGCACGTCCGCGTCCGCGCACCGCGGGCACGTGCCGCTCGTGCCGCGGCCGCCGCCGAAACCGTCTAGCCCGGTCCAAGGAGTCGGGTTCGCGCCGGAGAAAGCGTCCGGCGAATGGAGCGCCGCGAGCTCGACTCACGCCTTCTGATCATGGTCACCCTGGCGCTGGTCGCGTTCGGCCTCGTCATGGTCTACAGCGCGACGTCCGCCGCCGCCGCGATCGGCGGCAACGACCCGAGCTACTACCTGAAGCGCCAGGGAATCTACGCGGCGGCCGGGATCGTCTTGATGATCCTCGCGCAGCGCTGGGACTACCGCCGGCTGCGCGCGCTCTCACCGCTGCTCGTGCTGATCTCGCTCGGGTCGCTCGTCGCGGTGCTTGCGATCGGACCGCCGATCAACGGCGCCCGGCGGTGGGTGTCGCTCGGGCCGGCGGCGTTCCAGCCGTCCGAGCTCGCGAAGCTCTCGCTCGCCATCTGGGCGGCGTCGTACTACGCAAGGCGCAAGCCGCCGCGGACGCTCCGCGAGCTGTGGCGCCCCGCCGGTGCGCTCGCCTCGGTCTTTGCGGTGCTGCTCGTCCTCGAGCCGGACCTCGGAACGACGATCGCGCTCGCGATCATGCTCGTCGGCGTACTCGTCGTCTGCGGCACACCCGTGCGGGTGCTCGCAACCGCAGTCACCATGGCCGCGTCTGCGGGCGTCGCGATGATCTGGATGAGGCCGTACAGCCGCGCGCGGTTCTTCGCGTTCCTCCATCCGGCTCGCGACGCCGCAGGGACCGGGTACCAGATCCTCCAGGCCGAGATCGGGATGGGCTCAGGTCACATCTTCGGCGTCGGGCTCGGCCGCGGCGTCCAGAAGATCTTCTATCTCCCCGAGGCGCACACGGACATGATGCTCGCGAACATCGGCGAGGAGCTCGGCCTCGTCGGTGTCGCGGCCGTGATCGGCGCGTACGCCCTCTTCGCATACGCCGGCCTGGACATCGCCGTCCGCTGCCGCGACCCCTTCGGGAAGCGGCTCGCCGCCGGTCTCACCGTGCTCGTGTGCGGGCAGGCCGCGGTGAACATCCTCGCCGTGATGGGCGCCGCGCCGTTGACAGGGATTCCGCTGCCGTTCCTCTCCTACGGCGGCTCGAGCCTCGTCGTGTTGCTCGCCGGGGTCGGAATTCTCCTTAACATCGCTCAGCGTGGCAGTGCAGCGGCAGCTTCGATGCCTGATCGCAGCCGGCGGGACGGCAGGACACGTACTGCCCGCGCTGGCGGTCGCCGACGCACTGACGAGCCGCGGCGTCCACGTGACGTTCGCCGGGTCGCCGGATCGCGTCGAAGCGCGTCTGGTTCCTGAGGCGGGCTACGAGCTCGACACGTTCCGCATCACCGGCCTGCCGCGGCGCCCCACGGTCGAGCTCGCCCGCGCATTGATGCTCGCCGGATCGGCGCCGCGCGCGTGCCGTCGCATCCTGCGGAACAGGCGGCCTGACGTCGTGCTCGGCGCGGGTGGGTTCGTCGCCGGGCCGATGGTGTTCGCAGCGTCGACGCTGGGCATCCCGGCTGCGCTGACGGAGGCCGACGCCCACCTCGGCCTCGCGAACCGGCTCGCCGCCCCGTTCGCAAAACGGCTGCTGCTCGCATATCCACTCGAGACGCGCTGGCGGCGAAAGTCCCGCGTCGTCGGACGGCCCATCCCGCGCGCGCAGGCGGTGACGCAGGCGGAGGCGCGCGAGATCTTCGAGCTGCCGCCCGACGGGCCCGTGCTCGGCGTGTTCGGCGCGCTCGCGGGCGCCAAGGCGTTGAACGAGCTCGTCGTCGACACGTGGGGGGCGGGTGGACCGGCGATTCTCCATCAGACGGGCCGGCGAGACTACGAGCTCGTGAAGCGTCGGGTCACCCGGCCCGACTACCGCGTGATCGCGGAGACCGATCGGTTCGCCGCGGCGCTCACCGCGTGTGATCTCGTCGTCTCGCGCTCCGGCTCATCGGTGTGGGAGATCGCAGCCGAGGGCCGCGCCGCGGTCCTCGTTCCGTATCCGTTTGCGACCGGCGACCACCAGGCGCTGAACGCGCAGCACTTCGTCCAGGCGGGCGGCGCGATTCTCGTTCGCGAGCTCGAGCTCGACCGTGTGCCCGATCTCGTGCGCTCGCTGCTCGACGACCCGCCCCGGCTGAGGACGATGGGCGCCGCGATGCTCCACGCCGCGAAGCCGCATGCGGCCGACGAGATCGCCGACGAGCTCCTCGCGCTCGCGCGATGACCGGCCGTCGCCTCTGGTTCGTGGGCATCGGCGGTGCGGGCCTCTCCGCGTATGCGCAGCTCGCGCGTGCGTGGGGTGCGGACGTGGGCGGTTGGGATCGTGTGCGCACGCCGTACCTGGAGCCGCTCGCAGGCGTCCCGATCGAGATCTCGCCCGAGCCTCGCGTGCCGGACGGGTGGGAGGCCGTCGTCTCGTCCGCGTATCCGGACGTCCCGGGGTTGCGGCGCAAGGAATTCCTGCGGGAGCTCGTCGCGTCCCGACCCTCGATCGCCGTCGCCGGTACACACGGCAAGGGAACGACGGCGGCGCTGATCGCGTTCGCGCTGCGCGAGACCGGGCGCGATCCTGCGTGGCTGATCGGAGCCCCGGTGCCTCAGCTCGGCTCGAACGCCGGGTTCGGCGACGGGTACCTCGTCGTCGAGGCTGACGAGTCGGACCGCACCGCGTTCGCCCTCACTCCGGAGATCGCCGTCGTCACGAACCTCGAGCTCGATCACCACACGGAGTTCGCGTCGACAGTCGAGCTCGAGCGCGACTTCGACACGTGGCTCGCCGGTGTCCTGCACGTCGTCCGCGACGCGCCGGCGTTCGACGGCGAACTCGCGCTCCCGGGTGCACACAACCGGTCGAACGCGGGGGCAGCGTTGGCGGCGCTCGAGGTCGCCGGCGTCACGCGCGACGAGGCAGCCCCTGTGCTCGCGCGGTTCACCGGAACAGGCCGGAGATTCGAGGTACACGAGTTCGGTTCGCGCACCGTGGTCGACGACTACGCCCACCATCCGAGCGAGGTGAGCGCCGCGATCGCCGCTGCCCGCGAGCGGTTCCCCGGGCGCCGGCTCCGCGTGCTGTTCCAGCCGCACCTCTACTCGCGCACGCGGCATCTCGCAGTCGAGCTCGCAGGTGCGCTCGCCGCGGCGGACGACGTCACCGTCACCGACGTCTATCCGGCGCGTGAGGCTCCGGTGCCGGGCGTGACGGGGAAGCTGATCGTCGATGCGCTCTCCGACGCCGGGGTTCTTGCCGGCTGGACGCCGACCGTCGAGGAGGCCGTGGCACGGCTCGACCGTCGCGGTCGCGACGACGATGTGTTGCTCGTGCTCGGTGCCGGTGACGTCGACCGCGCCGTCGGGATGCTGACGTCGTGATCGAGGAGAACGTCCCGCTCGCGCGGCATACGACGATCGGCACCGGTGGTGCTGCGCGGTGGTTCGCGCGGCCGGAGACCGTCGATGCCTTGCAGGACGCGCTGCGCTGGGCGCGCGACAACGACGTCGCGGCTGAGGTGATCGGGCTCGGCTCGAACGTCCTCGTGCACGATGACGGTGTCGACGCGATCGTGATCAGGCTGGCCGGTGGGCTCGCCGCCGCCGAGGTCGAGGGGAGCGACCTCGTCGCCGGCGGGGGCGCTCCCAACGCGGTCTGCCTCCACCGAGCGCGTGCGGCCGGGCTCGGCGGGCTCGAGTTCGCGTCCGCCATTCCGGGAACTGCCGGCGGCGGCGTGCGCATGAACGCGGGCGCGTACGGCCGCGAATGGCGTGACGTGCTCGTCGAGGCGCTCGTCGTCGATGCCGACGGTAGCCGCACGGTGCCGGTGGACGGGCTCGCGCTCTCCTACCGGCGCTCGACCCTCGCGCCCGGTCAGGTGGTCGCGCGCGTCCGCTTCCGGCTCGGCCGCAGCTCGCCGGAGGCCGTGAAAGAGAAGGTCGCCGAGCTGCTCGCGCAGCGGAAGGCGACCCAGCCGACGAACAAGCGGACGTTCGGCAGCGTCTTCAAGAATCCGAGCTCCGACCTCGGCGCAGGGCGCGCGATCGAGGAATGCGGCCTGAAGGGGCACCGGATCGGCGGGGCGCTCGTCTCGCCGCGGCACGCGAACTTCATCGAGAACGCGGGAGGAGCGACCGCGGCCGACTGCATCGCCTTGATGGCCGAGGCTCGCCGACGCGTCCACGAGCGGTTCGGCGTCGAGCTCGAGCACGAGGTGCAGTTCCTCGGCCCGCTCGAGCTGCCGCCGCTGTAGGGGATGGGGCCACCGCGGCGAAGTGAGACGCCGTGGCCGCCCGCCGTAGGCCGACCGCCGACGTCGCACCCGTTCCGGTGCGCGGCAGCCTGCCCGACCTGCGACAGCTGACGCCCTCCGGGAGGTCGCTCGTCGTGGGTCTCGCCCTCGCGGTGCTCGCTGTCGGCGCGTACTTCGGGGCACGCGACACATCCGTCTTCGCGCTGCAGACGCTCGACGTTCGCGGCGGCAACGCCGAGCTTCGCGAACAGGTGACGGAGGCGCTCGCCGGGGATCTGGGGACGAGTCTCCTCCGGGTGAACACCGGCGTTGTCGCGTCGCAGGTCGACCCGATTCCGGGCGTGCGCAGCTTCACGATCGACCGTGCGTTCCCGCACACGCTCCGCGTGACCGTGAAGCGCGAAGTGCCCGTGCTCGTCGTCCGCCAGGTTCCCGGCCGCGCGGCGTTTCTCGTCGGCGCGAGCGGGCGGGTGATTCGCGCGCTGCCGCACTCGCGGTTGTCGCACCTGCCGCGACTGTGGGTTACGAAGGCCGTCGGGGTCCAGGTCGGGGGTGTCCTGCCACAGCAGTTATCCGCGGCCGCGACGGCGCTCACGCCGCTGCAGAGCGCGGCGCTGCCGGGCGGCGTCTCGTCCGTTCGGGTCGGCAAGGACGAGTTGACGCTCACCCTCGGCGGAGGGCTCCAGGTCCGACTCGGCGACACCGGCGACCTGCGCCTGAAGCTCGCGATCGCGCGCCGCATCCTCGCCCAGACCGGTGCCGCGCTCGGTGGCACGGGCTATCTCGACGTCAGCGTTCCGTTGCGTCCCGTGCTGTCGACAGAGCCTCAAGTCGCAGGTTGAGCTTGAGGGTCAGGCGAGTCGAGGTCGGTCCGTTCCTGTTGACAGTGCAGGAAACCGACCGTACTCTGCCGAAGGAAGGAGGCGCTCGACAGCCCCACCCTGCACTCGAGCTTGAGGTCGAGCCACATTGACATGAGAGATCGTTCGGGCAACTACCTGGCTGTGATCAAGGTCGTCGGCGTGGGCGGCGGCGGGACGAACGCCGTCAACCGCATGGTCGACGCAGGCCTCACGGGCGTCGAGTTCGTCGCCGTGAACACCGACGCGCAAGCGCTCCTCGGGTGCGACGCGGACGTGAAGATCCACATCGGGGCGAAGGCGACGCGCGGGCTCGGCGCCGGCGCCGACCCGAACGTCGGCCGCGAGGCGGCGACCGAGTCGCGCGACGAGTTGAAGGAGGCGCTGAAGGGCGCCGACATGATCTTCGTCACCGCGGGCGAAGGCGGCGGCACCGGCACCGGCGGCGCGCCGATCGTCGCGGAGATCGCGCGCGAGCTCGAGGCATTGACGGTCGGTGTCGTGACGCGCCCGTTCGCGTTCGAAGGAAGGCGCCGTGCGCAGCAGGCAGAGGTCGGGATCGGCGAGCTCGCCGACAAGGTCGACACGCTGATCGTGATCGAGAACGACCGCCTCCTTCAGGTCGTCGAGAAGAAGACGCCGCTCGCGGAGGCGTTCAAGCTCGCCGACGACATCCTGCGCCAGGGCGTGCAGGGCATCACCGACCTGATCACGGTTCCCGGCATCGTCAACCTGGACTTCGCCGACGTGCGCACGATCATGCGCGACGCCGGATCGGCCCTGATGGGAATCGGGACCGGAACGGGGGAGAACCGCTCGTCCGAGGCCGCCCGCACCGCCGTCAGCTCGCCGCTTCTCGAGTCGTCGATCGAGGGCGCCACCGGCATCCTCCTCAACATCAGCGGCCCGTCCGACCTCGGTCTGTTCGAGGTGAACGAGGCGGCCGAGGTGGTCACCGGCGCAGCCGATCAGAACGCGAACGTCATCTTCGGCGCGGTCATCGACGACCAGCTGAAGGACGAGGTTCGCGTGACCGTGATCGCAACCGGCTTCGGCGTCCAGCGGCGCAGGCGCGCTCGGTCGTCCGTCGGGGAGTCGTCGCCGCTCGGGACGCGGCAGCCCGAGTTCGACACCGGTGACTCGCTGGACGTCCCCTCGTTCCTGCGGGACGAGTAGCGCCAGGTTTACGCCGGGCGGGAAGCGGCAACCAGGGGGGTGCCCTCTCGGGACTGGAGTGCAGTCCCACACGACCCGGTCCGAAGCCTCGCCGGCCATCCGGCGGGGCTTCGCCCTTTCGCGGAGCCCTTCACAGCCTGACGCGCGGTCAGACGGTTAGCATCGCGCGCGGATGCAAACGCTCCGACGGACGCCCCTCTACGACCGTCACGTCGCGCTCGGCGCGCGCATGGTCCCGTTCGCCGGCTGGGAGATGCCGGTCCAGTACGAGGGCGTGATCCCGGAGCACAAGGCGGTGCGCGCCGACGCGGGCGTGTTCGACGTCTCGCACATGGGCGAGCTCGAGGTCGAAGGCCCGACCGCGCGCGATCTACTGCAGGCGACGCTGTCCAACGACGTCGACAAGCTCGAGCCGGGTGTTGCGCAGTACACGCTCGTCACGAACGAGAGCGGGGGGATCGTCGACGACGTCATCCTCTACCGCCTCGACGGGCATCGGTATCTGATCGTCGCGAACGCATCGAACGCCGCGGCGGTGCTCGACTGGCTCAAAGAGCGTGAGCTTCGCGGGTCGGATGTGCGCGACGTCTCCGACGACTACGCCTTGCTCGCCGTGCAAGGCCCGCGTTCGCTCGAGCGCCTCGGCCTCGAGCGCGCGAAGCCGTTCACGTGGGCTATGGGAGAGCTCCACGGCGTCGAGGTGATGGTGAACAGGACCGGGTATACGGGCGAGGAAGGCGTCGAGCTCGCCTGCATGGCGGACGAGGCCGGCGTGCTCTGGGACGCCATCTTGCAGCGGGGCGTCGTCCCCTGCGGGCTCGGAGCACGCGACACGCTTCGCCTCGAGGTGTGCTACCCGCTGCACGGAAACGACATCGGGCCCGACCGGGACGCGATCGCGTCCGGCCTCGGCTGGGCGTGTGCGCTCGACACGGAGTTCACCGGAGTCGACCGCCTCCGCGCCGTCAAGGCGGAAGGGCCGGAGCAGAGGCTCGTTCCCTTCGTGATGACGGAGAAGGCGATCCCGCGGCAGGGCATGGCGGTCGTGGGCGGCGGCGAGGTGACGTCGGGGACGATGTCGCCGATGCTCGAGGTCGGGATCGGGATGGCGTACGTGCCGTCCGCAGCCGCGAAGGCCGGCACCGAGCTCGTGATCGATGTGCGCGGCAAGGAGCGCCGTGGCGTCATCGAGAAGAAGCCCCTCTACAAGAAGGAGCACTGATGGCCGCGAGCGAGTCGTATCCCGACGAGCTGCTGTACCACTCCGAGCACGACTGGGCCCGCATCGACGGCGACGAAGCGGTGCTCGGGGTCACGTGGTTCGCCCAGGACGCCCTCGGCGAGCTCGTCCACTACGAACCGCCCGACGTCGGCTCGACTGTGTCGAAGGACGCGTCGTACGGCGAGGTCGAATCGGTGAAGGCGGTCTCCGATCTGATCTCACCGCTCTCGGGCGAGGTGCTCGCGGTGAACCAGAAGGTGGTCGACGCGCCCGAGACGGTGAACGAGGATCCCTACGGCGACGGCTGGCTGATCCGCATCCGGATGTCGAGCCCGGGTGAGCGCGACCAGCTGCTCTCCGTGGACGAGTACCGGAAGGTTCTCGAGAACGCGTGAGCTACCTCAGCGTCACCGACGCCGACCGCGAGGCGATGCTCGCGACGATCGGCGTCTCGACCGTCGACGAGCTCTTCCAGGACATCCCCGCCGGCGTGCGCTACCGGCACGAGCTCGCGGTCAAGCCGGCGCTGCCGGAAGCCGAGCTGCAGCGGCACTTCGAGGAGCTCGCGGCCAAGAACGTCGTCGACGAGGTGTGCTTCCTCGGCGCAGGGATCTACGACCACTACGTCCCCGCCGTCGTCGACACCGTGCTTCAGCGTGGCGAGCTGCTGACCGCGTACACGCCGTACCAGCCCGAGATGAGCCAGGGCGTGCTGCAGGCGATCTTCGAGTACCAGACCGCGATCTGCGAGCTCACCGGCATGGACGTCTCGAATGCGTCCGGGTACGACGGGACGACGGTCGCTGCCGACGCCTGCTTCGTGGCGAAGCACGCGACGGGCCGCGCGAAGGTCGTGGTCACGGAGGCGACGAACCCGCAGGTCCGCCAGGTCGTGAAGACCTACGCGCCCGGGTTCGGGCTCGAGATCGTCGAGGTCCCGCACGAAGGCGGCGCGACCGATCCCGACCGGGTGCGCGAGGCGGCCGAGGACGCGGCGGCGGTCATCTTCCAGCAGCCGAACTTCTTCGGTGTGCTCGAAGCGGCTCCCGACCTCGCGGCGGCGGCGAACGACGTCGGCGCGATGCCGATCGCGCACGTCGACCTGGTGTCGCTCGGCGTGCTCGAAGCGCCCGGCGCGTACGGCTGCGCGTTGGCGATCGGCGAGGGACAGTCGGCCGGCAACGCGATGAGCTACGGCGGGCCGCACTACGGCTTCCTCGCCGCGCGCTCCGACTACATGCGGAGGCTTCCCGGCCGGATCGTCGGCGAGACGGTGGACGCCGCGGGCGAGCGCGGCTATGTGCTGACCCTGCAGACGCGCGAGCAGCACATCAGGCGCGAGAAGGCGACGTCGAACATCACGACCAACCAGACGCTCCTCGCGCTGGCCGGGCTCGTGCACCTGAGCCTGCTCGGGCCGCAGGGGCTTCGCGAGCTGGGGGAGACCTGCCTGGCGCTCGCCCAGCATGCGAAGACGGAGCTGCAGAAGGCGGGGCTCGAGCTGGCGTTTCCAGAGAAGGCAACGTTCAAGGAGTTTGCAGTCCGCACCGGACGGAACGCCCGCGAGGCCCTGGCGGAGGCGCGGAAGCACGGCGTCTACGCCGGCTATCCACTGGGCCGCGACTATCCGGGGCTCGACGACGCGCTCCTCGTCGCCGTCACCGAGAAGCGGACGGTCGCCGAGGTCGCGCAGCTCGTCGAGGCGCTGTCGTGAAGCTCATCTACGAGAAGTCACAGGCGGGCCGCCGCGGCATCGGCGTCCCCCGGCCTCCTGACGGGCTCGAGGTTCCCGAGGTGCCGGCGGAGCTCCGGCGAAAGGAGCCGCCGCGCCTGCCCGAGCTCGCAGAACCGGAGGTCGTGCGCCACTTCACGAAGCTCTCGACGCGCAACTTCGGGATCGACACGGGCTTCTATCCCCTCGGGAGCTGCACCATGAAGTACAACCCGCGGATCAACGAGCGGCTCGTGGGGCTGCCCGGGTTCGCGCAGCTGCATCCGCTCGTCGAGGACGACGCTGCGCAAGGCGCGCTCGAGCTCGAATGGGAGCTGGAGCAGATCCTGCTCGCGGTGACGGGGCTCGACGCGGTGTCGCTCCAACCTGCCGCAGGAAGTCAGGGTGAGCTGACGGGGTTGATGTTGTTCCACGCGTACTTCGCCGACCGCGGCGAGGACGAGCAGCGCACGAACATCGTCATTCCGGATACGGCGCACGGCACGAACCCTGCGAGCGTGACGATGGCGGGCTACAAGCTGACGCCCGTCCGCACAGACGCGCGCGGCAACATCGACGTCGACGACCTCCGGACGAAGATCGACGAGCACACGGCAGGGCTGATGCTGACGAACCCGTCGACCCTCGGGTTGTTCGACGAGAACATCGAGGAGATCGAGCGGATCTTCCATGGCGCCGGCGCGCTCATGTACTACGACGGCGCGAACCTGAATGCCGTATGCGGCATCTCACGGCCCGGGGACATGGGCTTCGACGTCGTGCACATCAACCTGCACAAGACGTTCTCCCAGCCGCATGGCGGCGGTGGCCCGGGCGGCGGACCGATCGCGGTCCGCGACAGCCTCGAGCCGTTCCTGCCCGTGCCGGTCGTCGCGCGTGACGGCGACACGTTCCGGTTGAACTACGACCGGCCGAAGTCGATCGGCAAGGTGCGCGCGTTCTCCGGGCCGTTCGGCGTGTTCGTCCGCTCTTACGCGTTCATGCGTTCGTACGGCCCGGCGCTCAAGGAGATGAGCGAGGTCGCCGTGCTGAATGCGAACTACATGCTCGCGCGCCTGAAGAGCACCTACGACCTGCCCTACGAGCGGCTGTGCATGCACGAGTTCGTCTTGAGCGCGCGTACGCTCAAACGCGAGCACGGCATCAGTGCGCTCGACGTCGCGAAGCGGTTGATGGACTATGGCTTCCACCCGCCGACGATCTACTTCCCTCTCGTCGTGCCGGAGGCGCTCATGATCGAGCCGACCGAGTCGGAGGCGAAGGAGACGCTCGACGCGTTCTGCGACGCGCTGCTCGAGATCGCGCGCGAGGCTGCCGACGATCCGGAGACGGTGCACTCCGCGCCGCACTCCCGGCCCGTCAAGCGGCTCGACGAGGTGCGCGCGGCGAAGGAAGTCGTCGTCACGTACCGCTTCGGCGACCACCCGCCGGCGAAGGGAGCGGGGGATCGGCAGGTGGGTGCGCCGAAGGGCGCATAGAGCACGCACGCGTCGATGCGCACGCTCGTCGTCACCGGATGCTCGGGCCGGGTCGCGGGGATGATCGCACCGCATCTCCGCCGGGAGTTCCGCGTCCGCGGCGTCGACGTGGAGCCGCCCGCCGAGGGCGTCGTCGACGAGTTCGTGGGCGCCGACGTGCGAGAGGTCGAAGCCGTCGCGCAGTCGCTTTCCGGCGCGGACGCGGTGCTGCACCTCGCCGGGCAGCCGGCCGAAGAGGACTTCCGCGAACGCCTCCTGCCGCGGAACCTCGACGGGACGTGGGCCGTGTACGAAGCGGCTGTCCACGTGGGGATCCGGCGGTTCGTGTTCGCGAGCACGCTCCAGACGATTCAGGGGTACGACCCGGCCGAACAGGTGATCCCGAACGCGCCGCCGCGGCCGACGTCGGTCTACGGCTGCACGAAGCTCTTCGGCGAGGCGCTCGGCCGGTACCACTCGGACCGGTCGGGACTCGGTGTCGCGTGCCTGCGCATGGGGGCCGTCCGACCGGCCGACGCCCCCGACGGGCGTAGCAGCGAGTCGATCTGGCTCGGCTCCGTCGACCTGGCGCGGCTCGTTGCCGCCGCGGTCGACTCCGACGTCCCGTTCGCGATCGTCACCGCCGTCTCGCCGCCGGCCTCTGAACGGTTCGACACCGCCAATGCGTTCGGCTGGACGCCGACGGAGCGGCCGAGCTAGCCGCGCGACCTCAGTCCACCCAGAAGTCCTCGAGCATCTCCGAGTCGCCGCCTTCGCCGAACCCGATCGCGAGCAGCTCCATGCCCTCGGAGCCGCCCTCGAAGGCGCGCGCCGTGCCGGGCGGGAAACGAACCGCATCCCACTGCTTCAGGTCGCGGACCTCGTCCTCGATCTTCACCCGGCCGCTGCCGTTGACCACGACGTAGACCTCCTCGTGCGTCCGGTGCCGGTGGGCGGCCGGCGGCCGGTAGTTGGGGGCGAGCTTCTGGTAGCTGAAGCCGCCGCCGTCGAGTTCGAGCGCGCGTCGGGCGAACCGCGCCTCCATGTTCGGCGCGAGGCCGAACCGCTCGGATGCATTCTCGACGTCCTCTTTCAGGTTCTTGTGTGTGTAGTCGGCCATGTCGGGTCCCTTTCCTGTGGCACCGTTCCCGTAACGATCCAACCGTTCGGGGGTCTGAACAAGCGTGACGGACAGAATCGAAAAGACAGAGTCCGAGTGGCGGGCGGAGCTCAGCCCCGAGCAGTACCAGGTGCTGCGCGAGAAGGGGACCGAGCGCCCGTTCACCGGCGAGTACGACCATAGCTTCGACGACGGCGTGTACCTCTGCGCCGGGTGTGGGACAGAGCTCTTCACCTCGGATGCGAAGTACGACTCGGGCTGCGGCTGGCCCGCGTTCTCCGCACCGGCGTCGGCGGAGGCGATCGACGAGGAGACCGATACGAACTACGGGATGGTGCGCACCGAAGTCATGTGCTCCGCGTGCGGCGGCCATCTCGGTCACGTGTTCCCGGACGGCCCCCACCCGACCGGGCTCCGGTACTGCATCAACTCA
>DASXDB010000048.1:0-7069 GCA_036490895.1 Gaiellaceae bacterium | reverse complement strand
CGGTCCTCGGGAACGAAGCACTCCTCGAACCGGAGCTCGCCGGCGGGGAAGCAGCGACTGCCCAGCTTCGGCAGCCGCGCGCCGTGAACGAAGCCCTGATCGCCGCGCTCGACGACGAAGGCGGTGATCCCGCGCGCCCGGCTTCCCGGCTCGGTCGTCGCGAACACGACGCACACGTCCGCGATCGGGGCGTTGCCGATGAACTTCTTGTGCCCGTCGAGCACGTAGCCGCCGTCGACGCGACGCGCGGTCGTCTCGATCGCGGCCGAATCGGAGCCGTGCTCGGGCTCGGTGATCGCGACCGAGCAGGCGGGCGGCTCGGAGCCGCAGAGCGGCGGGAGCCAGCGCTCTTTCTGCTCGGCACTGCCGAGCGCGAGGATCGGCCCGGCGAAGAAGCCGCCCTGTGCGATCACCCAGAAGATCGGCGAGTCGCCCCACGAGAGCTCCTCGATCACCGCGCAGCGGTCGCGGAGGCGTGTGACCCCCCCGCCGCCGTACTCGACGGGCAGGTCGTAACAGGTGAGCCCGAGCCTCGCCGCCTTGTGGAGCAGCTCGAGCGGGTAGTCCTCCGTCTCGTCGTACCGCAGCGCGACCGGCCGCAGCTCCTCGCGCGCGAAGGTCGACGCCGTTTCGAGGGTCGTGTGCACAGTACGAACCTCCTGCGAGCATGGCGCACCTCCCCGGGGTCGTCAAGCCGGTCTTGACACTATGTGCATCGCAGGTTCACCATCCGGACAATGAACTGGGAGGTCTTCCTCACGTGCGCCGTGACCGGCGCCGGTGACACCGCGGGCCGGAGCGGCTACGTCCCGGTCACCCCCGAGCAGATCGCGGACGCGGCGATCGATGCGGCCCAGGCGGGCGCCGCGATCGCGCACATCCACGTCCGCGACCCGGACACGGGCAGGGGCAGCCGCGACACGGCGCTCTACCGCGCCGTCGTCGAGCGGATCCGCGCCGCCGACGTCGACGTCGTCCTGAACCTGACGGCGGGGATGGGGGGTGATCTCGTGCTCGGCGGCGAGGAGCACCCGCTGCCGCCGGACGAGGAAGGCACCGACATGGCGGGCGCGGCCGAGCGGCTCGCCCACGTCGAAGAGCTCCTGCCGGAGATCTGCACGCTCGACTGCGGGACGATGAACTTCGCCGCGGGCGGCGACTACGTGATGGTGAACACGCCGGCGATGCTGCGGGCGATGGCAGCGCGCGTGCGCGAGCTCGGCGTGCGGCCGGAGCTCGAGGTGTTCGACACCGGGCACCTCGTGTTCGTGCACGAGCTGATCCGTGACGGGCTGATCGACGACCCGCCGATGATCCAGCTCTGCACCGGCATCCCGTACGGCGCACCCGACGACCTCGGGACGCTGCTCGCCATGGTCAACCGCCTCCCCGCGAACGCGATCTTCTCTGCGTTCTCGATCGGTCGGATGCAGCTGCCGTTCGTCGCGCTCGCGCCGATGGTCGGAGGCAACGCGCGCGTCGGGCTCGAGGACAACCTCTACCTCTCACGCGGCCGACTGGCGACGAACGCCGAGCTCGTCGAGCGCGCGGTCGCGATTCTCGCGTCGATGAACGTGCGCGTGCTCGGCCCGGAGGAGGTGCGGGCGAAGCTCGCGCTCCGCGCCCGTGTCTGAGCGCCCGGGCGCCGTCGGATTGCTCGGCGGCGGTGTGATCGGCGCGGGGTGGGCGTCGAGGTTCCTGCTGAACGGCGTCGACGTTCGTCTGTACGACCCGGCCTCGTCACCGGTCGAGGACGTGCTTGCGAACGCCCGTCGTGCCTACGCGCGCCTGACGCTCGCGCCGTTGCCGGCCGAAGGGTCGCTCGTCATGTGCGCATCGGTCGAAGAGGCGGTGGCGGGTGTCGAGCTCGTCCAGGAGTCGGCGCCCGAGGACATGGAGCTGAAGCGCGCCCTGCTCGCCGAGGCGGATCGCTTCGCGGCCGACGCCGCAATCCTTTGCTCCTCGACGTCGGGCCTGCGGCCGACGGAGCTGCAGGCCGCGATGACCCGGCCGGAGCGGCTCGTCGTCGGTCACCCGTTCAACCCCGTCTACCTGCTGCCGCTCGTCGAGGTGTGCGGCGGTGACGCGACGTCGGCGGAGACGATCGAGCGCGCGATCGCCGCGTACCGGTCGGTGGGGATGCGGCCCTTGCACGTGCGCACTGAGATCGACGGCTTCGTCGCCGACCGCTTGCTCGAGGCGCTGTGGCGCGAGGCGCTGTGGCTCGTCAACGACCGTGTAGCCACGGTGGAGGAGATCGACGACGCCATTCGCTACGGCGCCGGTCTTCGCTGGGCGTTCATGGGGACGTTCCTGACGTACCGCATCGCCGGGGGCGACGCGGGCATGCGCCACTTCATGGCGCAGTTCGGTCCGGCGCTCGAGTGGCCGTGGACCAAGCTGATCGACGTGCCCGAGCTCACGGACGAGCTGCTCGACCGGCTCGTCTCCGAGTCGGACGCGCAGGCGGCGGGCCGATCGATCCGTGAGCTCGAGCGCGCGCGCGACGACGCGCTCGTCGCGATCCTGCAGGGCCTGCGCGGCATCGAGGCCGGCGCGGGGGAGACGCTGCTCGCGTGGGAGCGCGGGTTGCTCGGCGCAGCGCCGAACGGCGTGCGGCGCGTGCCTGCGTCGTGGGTCGACTACAACGGACACGTGCACGAGAGCCGGTACCTGCAGGCGTTCTCCGACGCCACCGATGCGCTCCTCGGGACGCTCGGCCTCGATCCGGCGGTCGGCAGCTACTTCACGGTCGAAACGCATCTTCGGCACCTGCTCCCGCTCCACGCCGGAGAGGTGTTCCACGTGACGACGGAGGTAGCCGGCGTCGACGAGAAGCGGCTGCGCCTCTCGCACGCGTTGCATCGAGACACGGACGTCGTCGCGACGGCGGAGCAGACGCTCGTGCACGTCGACGTCGCGTCGGGCCGTGCAGCTCCGGTCGATCAGGCCGTGAGGGAACGCATCGAACGCCTCCGATGAACCGCGATCTGCGTCCCCTCTTCGAGCCGCGGTCGCTGGCGATCGTCGGCGTCTCCGCCGATCCCGGCAAGTGGGGCTACTGGTTCGCGCGCGACGCTGCACGCGGCGCGCACCGGCGCACCGTTCATCTGATCGGGCGGAGCGGAGGCGAGCTGCACGGGCTGCCCGTCTTGCCGTCGCTGGCGGAGCTGCCCGAGCCGCCGGAGCTCGTCGTCCTGTCGGTCCCGGCGGCGGGGCTCGAGGAGGCGGTCGACGCGTCGCTCGCGGCGGGCGCGAAGGCGATCGTGGCCGTCGCGGCGGGAGTCGGCGAGGAGCGCGAGCGGGCGATCGCCGAGCGGGTGCGCACGGCGGGCGCCGTCCTGCTCGGGCCGAACTGCCTCGGCGTGTTCGATGCGGCGGCCGAGCTCGACCTGGCATCGAACCCGTTGCCGTCGGGGCCGGTGGGGTTCGTCTCGCAGAGCGGGAACATCGCGCTCGAGACAGGCTTGCTGCTCGCCGACGTCGGGCTGGGATTCTCGCGCCTCGCGTCGATCGGCAACCAGGCGGATCTCGACGTGACCGATGTCTTGCGAGACCTCGCGGCGCACGCCGGTACGAAGGCGATCGGCGTCTACTGCGAGGATTTCCGCGACGGTCGCGCGTTCGCGGAGGCCGCCCGGACGGCGGGCAAGCCGGTCGTGCTTCTGACGGTGGGGCGGACGGAGGCATCGACGCGCGCTGCGCGCTCGCACACCGGCGCGCTCACGAGCTCGCTCGACGCCGTCGACGCCGCGTGCCGCGCGGCCGGCATCCACCGCGTCGAGACGCCGCGTCGTCTCGTCGAGACGCTCCAGGCGCTGCTTGCCGCCGAGCGCCCGCGCGGTCGGCGCGTCGCGGTGATCGGCGACGGCGGCGGGTACGGCGCTGTCGCGAGCGACCTGCTCGGCGCCCGCGGCCTCGAGCTGCCGGTCCTTTCGCACGGCCTCCAGGAGACGCTGCGTGGGTCGTTGCCGGCCGCCGCCGCGACGTCCAATCCCGTCGACCTCGCGGGCGCCGGCGAGCAGGACGCGTTCAGCTTCTCCCGTTCGACGCGCACGCTGCTCGAGTCGGGTGAGGTGGATGCGGTGCTCTTCACTGCGTACTTCGGCGGGTACAGCTCGCTCTCCGACGAGTTGCGCGGGCGTGAGCTGGCGGTCGCCGCCGACCTCTCGGCGGCGGTGCACGAGTCGTCGCGGCCGCTCGTCGTGCACACGATGTACTGGGACGCGCCGCCGGCGCTCGCGCTTCGTGTGACGGGGATCGCGGTGTACCGCGCGATCGAGGCGGCGGTCGACGCGGTCGCATCGCTCGTCGGAGACGCGCGTCCGGCGAGGCCGGTCGCGGAGACTCCGCCGGCCGCTGAGCCCGTGTCCGGCACCGGCTACGTGGAGGCTCGTGCAGCGCTCGCCGCGGCCGGAGTGCGCTTCGGCGCGGCTCACAATGTCGCGACGCACGAGGAGGCGTTGGCAGCCGCGGAGCGCGTCGGGTATCCGGTCGTGCTGAAGGCACTGGGGGCGGTGCACAAGTCGGATGCGGGCGGCGTCGTGGTCGGCCTCGACGACGAGTTCGAGCTCCTGCGGGAGATCGACCACCTGCGCGCGCCGTCGTACTCCGTCGAGAGGATGGAGAACACCGCTGCCGGCTTCGAGCTCCTGGTCGGCGCGCGCCGGGACCCGCGCTTCGGTGCAGTCGTGGTCGTCGGCGCCGGCGGTGTCAACGCGGAGTTGTTCCGTGACACGGCGTCCGCGCTGGCGCCGGTTGACGTGGAAGGCGCGGAGGCGCTCGTGCGGAGGCTCGCGTGCGCGCCCCTGCTCGAAGGCACGCGGGGCCGTGCGCCGCTCGATGTGCACGCAGCCGCGGCAGCGATCGCGGCGCTGTCGCGGTTCGCCGCCGCGCACCCGGAGCTCGCCGAGCTCGAGGTGAACCCGCTCCTCGTTCGCGCGCACGGCGCGGTCGGGCTCGACGCGCGGTTCGTGCGCGGCTAGGCGCGGGGCGGCGGCAGGACGCGAAGCGCCTCGGCCGGGAAATGGGCCTGCACTGCGGTGCCCTGGGCGTAGTCGCGCGCCGACCCGTCGTTCGCGATCGAGGCGTGCACGATCTCGCCCGACGCGAGCCTGATCACGAGCTGCTCCGACGCGCCGAGGTACACGACGCGCTCGATCATCCCCGGGACACGGTTCTCTCCGGTGGCCCCGTACGGCTCCACGCGCACCCGCTCCGGACGGATCACCGCGCGCGCATCGCCGCGCTCGCCGACGCTGCCGCGGAGCGCGCGCAGCGTGAAGTCGCCCAGCCTCACGTGACATGCGTCTCCGTCGGGCGCGGCGTGAACCGTCATCAAGTTCGACACGCCGAGGAAGTCGGCGACGAACGCCGTCTTCGGCTCCTCGTACATCTCGGACGGGGTCGCAATCTGCTCGACGTGCCCGTCCGACATCACGGCGATGCGGTCGGACATCGTCAACGCCTCTTCCTGGTCGTGCGTCACGTACACGAACGTGATGCCGAACTGCTCCTGGATCCCCTTCAGCTCGAGCTGCAACGCCTTGCGAAGCTTCGCGTCGAGCGCGCCGAGCGGTTCGTCGAGCAGCAGCACCGACGGGCTCAGCACGAGCGCGCGCGCGAGCGCCACGCGTTGCTGCTGGCCGCCGGAGAGCTGGATCGGCCGGCGCCGCTCGAGCCCCGCGAGCCGGACCGCCTCCAGCACCTGCAGCACGCGCCGGCGGATCTCGGCGCGCTTCTCCTTCCGGCGCCGCAACCCGAACGCGACGTTGTCGAAGACGTCGAGGTGCGGGAATAGCGCGTAGCTCTGGAAGACCGTGTTCACCTTCCGCTTGTGCGGCGGCGTCGCGGCCATGTCGACGCCGTCGAGGAGGATCTTGCCGCTGTCCGGCCGCTCGAAGCCGGCGATCAGCCGCAGCGTCGTCGTCTTGCCGCAGCCGGACGGGCCGAGCAGCGAGAAGAACTCGCCGCCGTCGACGTGGAGGTCGATGCTGTCGACCGCGACGACATCCGAGAACTGCTTCCGCAGCTCGACGAGGTCGATCGCCCCGACGCTCACGCTTCCAGAGCCGCGAGCTCGCTCACCGCGCTGCCACCTCCCTGCTGGAGCCTGCTGAACCG
The DNA here is from genome assembly GCA_036490895.1 of Gaiellaceae bacterium. Lineage (GTDB taxonomy): Bacteria > Actinomycetota > Thermoleophilia > Gaiellales > Gaiellaceae > PALSA-600. Next base: position 946 of record DASXDB010000048.1, on the reverse strand, counting down.
CCGGTACACGATCGCCGCCAGCGTCACCGCGACGAGCGTCGCGGCGACCATCACCGTGGCGAGCGCGTTCAGTGCCGGCGTCGTTGTCCCGCGCACACTCGAGTAGATCTTGATCGGCACGGTCTGCGTCGACGAGTTGGACGACAGGTAGTCGGTCACGACGAAGTCGTCGATCGAGAGTGCGAACACGACCATCAGGCTCGCGAAGATCGCGGGCGCGAGGAGCGGCAGCAGCACGAGTCGCAGGGCGCTGAAGGTCGACGCACCGAGGTCGCGCGCCGCCTCTTCGTATTGCCTGCCGACCGAGAGCAGCCGGCCCCGCACGACCAGGACGACGTATGAGATCGAGAACGTGACCTGGCCGAGCGCCTGCGCGGTCGTGCCGAGCTGGATCTTGTAGAGCGAGACGAACACGAGCAGCAGCGAGACCGCCATCACGATCTCGGGCGTCACCAGCGGGAACAGCATCAGGAAGTTGACGGGGCGCGCGCCGAACCCGCGCCATCGCGTGAGGCCGATCGCGAGACCGACGCCGAGCGGGACGGCGATCAGCATGTCGAGCGCGGCCAGCTTCAGGCTCTGCTCGAGCGCTCCACGCAGCGCGGGATCGTGCAGCACCGACTGATCCGGGTCGCCCCAGTACCAGCGCGTCGAGAAGCCCTGCCACACGCTGCGCGAGCGGCCGTTGTTGAACGAGAACAGCACGGCGATGCACACGGGAACGATCGCCCACACCATGTACAGCCACGTCACGACCGCAAGTGTTCGCGGCTGGCCCCACGGGTTCGCCCACCAGTCGCGGAAACGCCTCACAGGGGCTCCCGGGACGCGCGGACGGTCACCCAGAGGTAGTACGACATCAACGCGGCGAGGAGCACGGAGAGCACGACCACGAGTGACGCCCCGACCGTCCGCTGCGGGCCGCCCTGGAAAAACAGGTTGATCT
>DASXDB010000047.1:0-2858 GCA_036490895.1 Gaiellaceae bacterium | reverse complement strand
CCCTCGACGCCCAGTCGGAGCGCCTTGCCGATTCACAGCAGGTCGGCCGCCAGGTACGGCTCTCGCTCCGTGCGCCAACGCGGGGCGTCTACTACCTCTCGGCGAAAGTGGTCTCGCGTACGCCCGAGCCCGTGCAGTACCGCCTCGCGCTCGCGATCAGCCGCCGTTCTCCCTGAGCTCGGCCGGGTCGACGTCGCGCAGCACGCGCGCCGGCGAGCCGACGACCGTGACGCGCGGCGGCACGTCCTTCGTCACGACGGCGCCGGCCCCGACGAAGGCCTCCTCGCCGATCTCGACGCCCGGACAGAGAATTGCGCCGCCCCCGATCCGCGCGCTGCGGCGGATCGTCGGCCCCTTCATCAGCTCCTTGCGCTGCTCGGTGCGGCCCATGAAGTTGTCGTTCGTCGTCACGACGCACGGGGCAATGAACACGTCCTCCTCGAGCGTCGAATAGGCGGTGATGTATGCGTCGGCCTGGATGCGCGAGCGGGCGCCCACGGTGGTGTCGTTCTCGATCAGCGACCCGCGGCCGAGGATGCAGTCGTCGCCGAGCTCGACCCGCTCACGGATGCACGACTGATCGCCGACGATGCACCGCGCGCCGATCTGTGAGCCGGCGAAGACGATCGCGCCGGTCGACACGACCGTGCCGTCGCCGATCACGGTCGGCGGCAACGGATCTCGCTTTGCGGTGGAGCTTGCACCGAGCGACGGCTGCTTGCCGACGACGGCGTGCTCGAGGACGCGAACACCGTCACCGAGCACGGTGCCCTCGTAGACGATCGCCGTCGAGTGGATCTCAGCCATCGAGCGAATTGGTCAGCATCTCGAGTGCGCGCACGACACGGGCGCCGTCGCGCGCCACCTTGGCGCGATCGTGCTTGCCGTCGACGAGCTCCAGGAAATACTCGCATTCGAGCCGCAGCGGCTCCGTGGTCGCGACCTTCGGGATGTGGATGTCGCCCGAGGTGATCGCACCCGAGCTGTCCGCCCGCTTCGCGTACACCGTCACCTTGCGCTCGGGCTCCATGTCGTCGAAGACGGCCATCTTCTCCCGGCCGACCACGGTCATCTTCCGCATCTTGTGCGGGTCGAGCCACGACAGGTGCATGTGCGCGATCTTCCCGCTCGGGAACCGGAGGAAGCAGAACACGACGTCTTCCACGCCTTCGTGGATCGACCAGCTGCCCTGGGCGGTCGCGAGGTCGGGGTCCTCGTCGAGCAGGTAGAGGATCACGGACAGGTCGTGTACGCCGAGCGACCAGAGAGCGTTCTCGTTCGCGCGGACGATGCCGAGGTTGACCCGGTTCCCGTAGACGCAGAGAACGTCGCCCAGCTCGCCCGAGGCGACGAGCTCCTTCAGCTTCAGCACCGCGGGGTGGTAGAGCAGGAGATGGCCGGGCATGAGGACGCGGTCGCCGTCGGCCGCGAGCTGCACGAGCTCGTCCATCTCGACGGCGCGCATCGCAGGCGGCTTCTCGACGAAGACGTGCTTCCCCGCTTCGAGCGCCTCCTTGGCAAGCGCATAGTGCGTCGGGACCGGCGTCGCGATCACGACCGCGTCGAGCGACTCGTCGGCCAGCATGTCCGCGAGCGCGGTCGTCGCGCGTGCGTGCGGATACCGCTCGGCAAGCGGCGCGAGATGCGTGTCGTCTAGGTCGCAGAGCCAGGCGAGCTCGGCGAGCCCGTCGAAGTTGCGGACGAGGTTCGGGCCCCAGTAGTTGAGCCCGACCACGCCGATCCGGGTCGGCGCGCTCATCTAGAGCTTCCAGACTTTGCCGTCGACCTCGTGCCCCTTGGTGGCGTTCCGGAAGTCGACGATCACTTTGCCGCGCTGCACGAGGTCGGCGTAGTCGATCGAGGAATGATTGGTGACGATCGCGACGCAGTCGTAGGCCTCGGGCTCGAGCGGCGACGACGTCATGCCGTCGAACTCGGGCACGAACGGGTCGTGATAGGCGACGTCCGCGCCCGCGGTCCGCAGCAGGTGGATGAGCTTCTCCGCCGGCGTCTCGCGGTAGTCGCCGATGTCCGGCTTGTAGGCGACGCCGAGGATCAGGATCTTCGCGCCGGCGACCGACTTGCGCGCTCCGTGGTTCAGCGCCTGCGAGATCATCGAGCGGCAGAAGTACGGCATGTTGTTGTTGACCTCGCCGGCGAGCTCGATAAAGCGCGTCGAGAAGTCGTATTCGCGCGCCTTCCACGTGAGGTAGAAGGGGTCGATCGGTATGCAGTGGCCGCCGAGCCCCGGGCCGGGTTTGAACGACGCGAAGCCGAACGGCTTCGTCGCCGCCGCCTCGACCACCTCCCACACGTCGATCTCCATCCGATCGCACAGCTGCGCGAGCTCGTTGACGAGCGCGATGTTGACCGCGCGGTAGATGTTCTCGAGCAGCTTCGTGAGCTCGGCGGCGTCGGGCGTCGAGACCTCGTGCACCGTGTCGATCGCCGCGCGATAGACGTCGGCCGCCGCCTTCGTCGACGCCGGGTCGATGCCGCCGACCACCTTGGGCGTCGTCTTCGTCGTCCAGTCCTCGCGTCCGGGATCGACGCGCTCCGGCGACATCGCGAGGCGGAAGTCCTTTCCTGCCTTCAGGCCCGAGCCTTCCTCGAGAATGGGCTGCAGGATCTCGCGCGTCGTGCCCGGCCAGGTCGTCGACTCGAGCACGACCACCTGGTCGCGCTGCAGCACCGGCGCGAGGCTCCGAGCAACGGCCTCGATCGCCGACAGGTCGGGCTCGCGCTGCTTGGAGAGCGGCGTTCCCACGGCGATCAGGATCGCGTGCGCCTGCTTCACCTGTTCGTAGTCGGTCGTCGCGACGAAGCGGCCGCTGCCCACGAGCGGTGCGAGCCGGTCG
>DASXDB010000046.1:0-6027 GCA_036490895.1 Gaiellaceae bacterium | reverse complement strand
GGCACACGCCGCGCCACTGCCGGGCGTGAAGACGCCGACCCGGAACATCTCGTGCTTCTACGTGCCGATCAAGCCGACGACACGCGGGAATCTCCTCTGCGACATCAAGACGTCGTCGTACTCACGGGCGCAGCAGGACGGTTGCCAGGCGCGCGCCGGGCTCGACTGGCACGGCTTCGAGCTCTCGAACGGCGGTCGGGCGCAGCCCGTCTGTACCGGCGGTGTGCTCTACGACATCGGCCGCGACACGCCGCAGTTCATCGTCCTTGCGTACGGCCACGTCTGGCGCTCGCACGGGTTCACGTGCTCGTCTCGTGTCACAGGGCTCACGTGCACGAACGGGCACGCGCACGGCCTCTTCCTGTCGCGCGCGTCGTACCGGGTCTGGTAGCGCGCTAGAACTCGAGCGCGAGCAGGTCGTCGACCGTCTCGCGCCGTCGAATCACCCGCGCCCGGCCGTCCGCCACGAGGACGGCGGCGGGCCTCGGCACCGCGTTGTACGTGGACGACATCGCGAGCGTGTACGCGCCGGTGACCGGGACGGCGAGGATGTCGCCGCGGTGGGGCAGCGGCAACTCGACGCGCTCGATCAGGACGTCGCCCGACTCGCAGTGCTTTCCGGCGACGGCGAAGGCGCCGACGGGCTCGGCGTCCGCTCGCGAGGCGATCAACGCTGCGTACCGTGCGTTGTACATGGCCGGCCGCGGATTGTCGGACATCCCGCCGTCGACCGTGACATACGTCGTCGCCGCGCTCGCGCGCTTCACGCCGCCCACTGTGTAGAGGGTCACGCCGGCGCGCGATACGAGGGACCTGCCCGGCTCGAGGGCGAGCCGGGGCTCCGGCAGCTGCTGCAGGTGCCACGCGCGACGCAGCTCGCCGACGAGCCCTCCGACGAACTCCTCGATGCTGAACGACGGCTCCTCCACCACATGCCGGACGCCGAGTCCGCCCCCGAGGTCGATCAGCTGTGGCATCCAGCCGAGGTCGGACCGCAGCCGGGCCGCGAATTGCGCGACCCAGTCGACTGTCATCAGCGACGCACCGAAGTGCATCAACTGTGAACCGACGTGTACGTGTAGCCCTTCGCACGCCGGGACGCGACGGACGAGCTCGACCGCGTCATCGGGTGGTAGGCCGAACTTCGATCCGTGATGCGCGGTCTTCACCGCCTCGTGCGTGTCGGCCTCGATGCCCGGCGTGACCCGGACGAGGAAGCGGTCGGCGCCGGCTGCCCGTGCACGCTCGAGCTCGTCGAGCGAGTCGAGCACGACGAGCGCGCCCGCCTCGGCTGCGCCGCGCAGAAGCTCGTCCTCCTTGTTGTTGCCGTGGACGACGAGCCGCGTTCCGTCGAGCCCGGCGCGGAGCGCGAACGCGAGCTCGCCTGCGGTCGAGACGTCGGCGCCGAGACCTTCCTCGGCGAACAGGCGGAGCACGGCGACCGACGGAAACGCCTTGGTGCCGTAGGCGACGAGCGCGTCCGGCGCCGCCGCGCGATACGCGCGGGCCTGGTTGCGGAGCGTTGCCTCGTCGTAGACGACGAGCGGCGTGCCGAATTCCCGCGCGAGGTCGGTCGCGGTCACGCCGCCGAGCGAGAGCGCGCCGTCGTCGAGCGACGCGCCGTCGGGTAGCAGGTCGAGTACACGAGGCACTTCGGGCATTGTGGCCGAAGCGTGTTCGCCGTTCTCGCCGACCTCGCATGGCGCCGCCCGCGGCGGATCCTCGCGATCGCCGTCGTGCTCGCGGTCGCCGCCGGCGCGTTCGGTGCGAGCACCCCGTCGCACCTGAGCGCCAGCGACAACGACTACCAGGACAAAGGCTCGGAGAGCTACGCCACCTTCCAGCTGCTCTCGCAGCGGACCGGTGTCATTCCAGGCCCGTCGATCGTGGTCATCGCGTCGCCCGCCGACGCCGGCCGGACCCTCTCGGTGCTCCGGCACGACCCGGCTGTCGCTGCCGTGCACCGGGGCCCGCCGCGGGCGGGCTCGGTCGTGATCGCCGCCTACCTCCGGAACGGCAGCGACACGAGCGGCGCTGCAAGGCGGATCGAGCACGCGGCGCCGGGTCTCGTCGGCGGCCCGGCCGTGGCGAGCGAACAGGTCCGGCGCCAGTCCGAGCGGGACCTGCTTCGCGCCGAGCTGATCGCTTTCCCGCTCCTGGTCGCGCTCGGCATCTGGATCTTCCGCGGGGTCGTTGCCGCGCTCCTGCCCGTCGCCGCCGGCGTCCTCTCGATCGTCACGACGCTCGCGATGCTGCGGCTCGCGAACTCCGCGATCACGATCTCCGTGTTTGCGCTCAACCTCGTCACCGGGGCAGGGCTCGGGCTCGCGATCGACTACAGCCTCCTGCTCCTCTCCCGCTACCGCGAGGAGCTCGCTCGGTCGGACCCGCAGGTCGCGCTGCGGACGACGGTCGCGACGGCGGGGAGGACGGTCGCGTTCAGCGCGGTCACGGTTGCAGCGGCATTCGCGTCGCTGATCGTCTTCCCGCTTACGTTCCTGCGCTCGATGGCGGTCGGCGGAGTCGCCGTGGCGCTGCTGGCGGGACTCGTCGCGCTGCTCGTCACCCCGGCGCTCTTCGCGCTGCTCGGGCGGCGGGTCGATGCGCTCGCGCTGCGGCGCGGCTCGCCGCCGGGCACCGGCGGCTGGTACCGGTTCGCGCACGGCGTAATGCGGAGGCCGCTGCCGATCGCGATCGCGACCGCCGCCGTGCTCGTCGCACTCGGCTTGCCGTTCCTCGGCGTGCGCTTCACGGGCGTCGACGCGTCCGTCCTGCCGACGAGCGCGAGCGCACGCCAGGTGCAGGACGCGATCCACGCGCGCTCACCCGAGCATGTCGTCGCGTCTCGCGCCACGCTGATGCGTGTGCACTCGCTGTCGGGCGTTGCGGCGATGACGACCCCTCGTCCGCTCGGCGGCGGCCTGTGGACGGCCGACGTGACGCCGGTCGCCCGGCCGATGTCGGGCGGCGCACAGGACCTCGTCCGCCGGATTCGCGCATTTCCCGGCGCCTCCGTGGCCGGTGCCACGGCCTGGTACCTCGACACCTCGTCGTCGTTGCGACGGCATCTGCCTGCCGCGGGCGCGATCCTCGCGATCACGATCGTCGCGCTGCTCTATCTCGTGACGCGCTCGGTGATCCTGCCGCTGAAAGCGGTCGTGATGAACGCGCTGAGCCTGTCGGCGGCGTTCGGCGTCCTCGTCTGGGTGTTCCAGGACGGACGGCTCGAGGGTGTTCTCCGCTACTCCAGCCAGGGGGCGTTGGAGCTCACCCAGCCGGTCTTGCTGTTCGCAATCGCCTTCGGGCTCGCGACCGACTACGGCGTCTTCCTGCTCTCGCGCATTCGCGAGGCGCATGAGAGCGGTCTCCCGAACCGCGAAGCGGTCGCGCTCGGGCTCGAACGGACCGGCCGCGTCGTCACCGCGGCCGCGCTGCTCTTCTGCGTCGCCGTCGGCTCGTTCGCGACGTCCGGAATCGTGATCGTCAAGGAGGTCGGGATCGGGATCGCGCTGGCCGTGGCGATCGACGCGTCGCTCGTCCGTGCACTGCTCGTTCCGAGCCTGATGGCGCTGCTCGGGAACTGGAATTGGTGGCGGCCCGGCCGAAAGCCTGGCTAAGATGGGAGCCGATGGAGCTGCTCCTTAGCTGACCCAGGGAACCTCGCGGCACGCGCCGCGCCGGCTCCCGACGGCCTCTCAATCGAGAGGCTTTTCTTTTTCTGGTGTCCGACACCTCTCCCGTCGGACACCAGAAGGTTCGAGGGAAGAAGTGTCAGACACCAGATACGAGGCACATGAGATCGAAGCGAAGTGGCAGGCCGTCTGGGAGGACGAGCAGGCCTTCCTCGCGCGCGACCCGGAGCCCGGCGACGACGAGGCGCGCTTCTACATGCTCGAGATGCTCCCGTACCCGTCCGGGCAGCTGCACATGGGGCACGTCCTCAACTACACGATGGGTGACGTCGTAACGCACTTCCGTCGGCGGACCGGTCACCAGGTGCTGCGCCCGATGGGCTTCGACTCCTTCGGTCTGCCGGCCGAGAACGCCGCCATCCGCGAAGGCGGTCACCCGCTCGAGATCACGGAACGGAACATCGCGACGATCACGAACCAGATGCGCCGCATGGGGTGGGCGATCGACTGGCAGCGCGTCGTCTCCGCGCACGAGCCGACCTATTACCGCTGGACGCAGTGGCTCTTCCTGAAGTTCTTCGAGCAGGGGCTCGTATACCGCAAGGAGGCGCCGGTCAACTGGTGCCCGAACGACCAGACCGTGCTCGCGAACGAGCATGTCGTCGACGGCCGCTGCTGGCGCTGCGGCGCCGTCGTCGAAGCTCGGAACATGGCCCAGTGGTTCTTCAAGATCACTGCGTACGCCGACCAGCTGCTCGACGATCTAGCGACGATCGACTGGCCGGAGCGCACGAAGAAGATCCAGACGAACTGGGTCGGACGGTCGGACGGCGCCGAGGTGCTGTTCCGCGTCGACGAGCTCGACATCGACATCCCCGTCTTCACGACGCGGCCCGACACGCTGTTCGGTGCGACGTTCTTCGTCGTCGCACCCGAGTCGACGCTCGTCGACAAGCTGGTCGACGGCACCGAGCAGGCGGAGGAGGTGCGGTCGTACGCGCGCATCGCCGCCGCGCGGCCGACCGAGGAGCGTGAGCAGCGTGAGAAGACCGGCGTCTTCACGGGCCGCTACGCGACGAACCCCGTGAACGGCGAGCGCATCCCCATTTGGGTCGCGGACTACGTGCTGATGGAGTACGGCACGGGCGCGATCATGGCGGTGCCTGCGCACGACGACCGCGACGCCGAGTTCGCAGCCGAGTTCGCGCTGCCGGTCGTCGCGGTGATCTCGGAGGCCGGCACGCTCGTCAACTCCGGGGAGTTCGACGGGCAAGAGGCGAACGCGGCCAAGGGCGCGATCGTGCAGTGGCTGTCGGAGCGCGGCCGCGCGAAGCCGGCGATCAACTACCGCCTGCGCGACTGGAGCTTCTCGCGGCAGCGCTACTGGGGCGCGCCGATCCCGGTCGTCTACTGCGAGGCATGCGGGATCGTGCCGGTGCCGGAGAGCGAGCTGCCGGTGTTGCTGCCGGAGGTCGAGGACTATCGCCCGAAGGGCAAGCCGCCGCTCGCGTCCAACGAGGAGTTCATGAACGTCGCGTGCCCGTCGTGCGGCGGCCCGGGGCGGCGCGAGGCCGACACGATGGACACCTTCGTCGACTCGTCGTGGTACTTCCTACGCTACTGCGATCCGTACAACGCGGAGGCCCCGTTCGAGCGCCGGCTGGTCGACGCTTGGATGCCCATCGACCAGTACATCGGCGGCATCGATCACGCGAAGGGGCACCTGCTGTATTCGCGCTTCTTCGTCAAGGCGATGAACGACTGGGGGATGCTCGGTTTCCGTGAGCCGTTCCAGCGCCTGTTCCACCAGGGCTGGGTCCTGCTCGACGGCAGGAAGATGTCGAAGTCGCAGGCCGGCGTGTCGCCCGACGAGCTGGTCGACCAGTTCGGCGCCGACGCGATCCGCATCTACATCCTCTTCCAGGGTCCCGCCGACCAGGACATCAACTGGAGCCCGGACGGGATCGAGCCGATGGTCCGGTTCATCCGCCGCTTCTGGCGTGTGGTGAGCGACGCCGCCGCGCGGCCGGAGTCGCCCGAAGGCGTCGACACGCCGCTTGCCCGCAAGGCGCACGAGACGGTCGCGCGCGTCACCGACGACATCGACCGCCGGTTCGTGTTCAACACCCCGATCGCCGCGGTGATGGAGCTCGTCAACGAGCTGTCGAAGTCGCCCGACGACCCCGCGGCGCGGTTCGCCGCCGAGACGGTCGTTTCGCTGCTGCAGCCGTACGCACCGCACGTGTGCGAGGAGCTGTGGGGCGTGCTCGGCAAGTCGCGCCTGTGGGAGTCGCCGTGGCCGGTCGCCGACGAGTCGTTGCTGGTGCAGGACGAGATCGAGCTCGTGCTCCAGGTGAACGGCAAGGTGCGCGACCGCGTGCGCGTTCCGGCCGGG
>DASXDB010000045.1:0-2084 GCA_036490895.1 Gaiellaceae bacterium | reverse complement strand
GTCGACCTGGACTGGACGTGGCGCACGCGACAGCGCGACGCGGTCTCCGGGCCGGATCTCCTCGAGCAGCTTCCAGAGCAGCATCGGCACGCCGGCGACATCGACGAGGCACAACACCGGGTGGTTGAGCGTGCCCTCGAGCTCGTATCCCTCGCGCGTCGTCAAACGCAGCGTCGGGTGGTCGCCGGAGTGGAACAGCTTCGACGCATGCACCGGCCGGCCGAGACGATCGAGCACGGTCAGATCGACGTCATTGTCCGAGTTCGGCGAGGCGCTGACGAGGTCGCCGATGCGGGCGGAACCCTGTCCCAGAGCGACCCGAGCTTGAGCGCTCAAGCAATAGCGCATCGCGGCAGGCGGGTCGTCGTCGATCGAGCCGAAGTTGCCCTGGCCGTCGACGAGCGGATAGCGCAGCGAGAAGGGCTGCGCCATACGGACGAGGGTGTCGTAGATCGCGGAGTCGCCGTGGGGATGGAAGTTCCCCATCACGTAGCCGACGATGTTGGCGCTCTTCACGTACGGGCGGCCGGGACGATTCCCGTTCGTCCACATCGAGTAGAGGACGCGGCGGTGGACCGGCTTCAAACCGTCGCGCACGTCGGGCAGCGCGCGCGAGACGATGACCGACATCGCGTAGTCGAGGAAGCTCGAGCGCATCTCCTGCTCGAGCTCGCGCGGCTCGATGCGGCCCGGGCCGAGGGCGCCCGTGTCGAGCTCGGACATCAGACGTCCAGGAACTTCACGTTCGTGGCGTTCTCCTCGATGAAGACCCGGCGGGGCTCGACCGCGTCGCCCATCAGCATCGAGAACACCTGGTCGGCGGCGGCGGCGTCCTCCACCTCGACGCGCACGAGCAGCCGCTTTGCCGGGTCCATGGTCGTCTCCCAGAGCTGGTCGGCGTTCATCTCGCCGAGGCCCTTGAAGCGGGACAGCTGGATGCCTTGCTTCGCAGCGTCGAGGACGGCGGAGCGCAGGCGCTCGAACGACTCGGCGACGACCGGCTCCTTGCCGACGGTGACGGTGAACGGCGGCTGCCCGAGCTGGTCGACGAGCTTCGCGTACGCGTTGCGCAGGCCGCGGTAGATCGGCGAGGCCAGGAGCTCGACGGGCACCGTGATGTTCCGCGCCGCCGACGTCTCGGTCTCGACGACGCGGATGCGGAACTCGTCCTCGCCGGAGCCGTCCAGCAGCGAGAGCGCGTAGCCGTTCTCACCGATCGCCGCGAGCGCCTTCGCGAGGTCGCGCGGCGCGTCGATGTCGTGCTCGACGAGGCGGTGCAGGATCATCAGCTCCGTTGCCGGGGCGCCGAAGTCCGAGCGCAGACGGGCGTGGTAGCCCTCGTACTGGTGGATGTCCTTGACGAACCGGTTCCACTTCGCCTCGGTGAGCTTGAGCGGCGACCCGTCGCGCGTCGTGAGCTCGACCGCCGGGACACGCTCGCGTGCGAGCAGGTCCTCGAGCTGGGCGTCCTTCTCGAAGTAGAACTCCTGCGAGCCGAGCTTCACCTTGTAGAGCGGCGGTACGGCGATGTAGACGTGCCCCGCGTTGATGAGGTCGGGCATCTGCCGGTAGAGGAAGGTGAGGATCAGCGTGCGGATGTGCGAGCCGTCGACGTCGGCGTCGGTCATCACGATCACACGGTGGTAGCGGAGCTTCTCGAGGTCGTATTCGTCCCCGATCCCGGTGCCGATCGCAGTGATCATCGCCTGGATCTCGTTGTTCGAGAGAACCTTGTTGATGCGGTTCTTCTCGCTGTTGATGATCTTCCCGCGCAGCGGCAGGATCGCCTGGTAGGTGCGGTCGCGGCCCATCTTCGCCGATCCGCCCGCGCTGTCGCCCTCGACGATGAACAGCTCGGCCGACTCGGGATCCTTGATCGAGCAGTCGGCGAGCTTGCCGGGCAGCGACATCGACTCGAGCGCCGACTTGCGCCGGGTGAGCTCGCGCGCCTTGCGTGCCGCCTGACGCGCGCGCGACGCCGCGATCGCCTTGTTGATGATCTGGCGTGCGTCAGTCGGGTTCTCCTCGAAGAACTCGGCGAGCTTCTGGTTGACCGCGGTAGAGACGAGCCCGCTCACCCACGG
>DASXDB010000044.1:0-5550 GCA_036490895.1 Gaiellaceae bacterium | reverse complement strand
CAAGGGCCTGCTCAAGACGATCTCGAAGATGGGCATCTCGACGCTCTCGTCGTACTGCGGCGCCCAGGTGTTCGAGGCGGTCGGGCTCTCGGCCGAGCTCGTCGAGCGGCACTTCACCGGCACGCCGTCCCGGATCGGCGGTATCGGCCTGCCGGAGCTCGCGGAAGGCGCGCTCGCGCGGCACGCCCGGGCATACCCGGAGCGCGACGAGGACCTGCTGCCGGTGGTCGGGCTCTATGCCTGGCGCCGCGACGGCGAGCACCACCAGTGGAACCCGGAGACGATCGCGCTCCTGCAGCAGGCGGTGCGCGGCGGCGGACGTCCGACCTACATGCAGTTCGCGGCGGCCGTCAACGCGGACTCCGCACGGCGTTCGACGCTGCGCGGCCTCCTTCGCTTCCAGGGGCGGGATGCGGTTCCGCTCGACGAGGTCGAGCCCGCCTCCGAGATCGTCAAGCGGTTCTCGACCGGGGCGATGTCGCTCGGGTCGCTCTCCCGCGAGGCACACGAGACGCTGGCGACGGCGATGAACCGGATCGGCGGGCGGTCGAACACGGGCGAGGGAGGCGAGGATCCCGCGCGGTTCGGCGACGACCGGCGGTCGAAGATCAAGCAGGTCGCGTCGGGTCGCTTCGGGGTGAACATCGACTACCTGGTGAACGCCGACGAGCTGCAGATCAAGATGGCGCAGGGCGCGAAGCCGGGCGAGGGCGGACAGCTGCCCGGGCACAAGGTGGATCCCTACATCGCGTCGATTCGCTTCACCACGCCCGGCGTCGGCCTGATCTCGCCGCCGCCGCATCACGACATCTACTCGATCGAGGATCTGAAGCAGCTGATCTACGACCTCCGGTGCGCGAACCCGGCCGCACGCGTGTCGGTGAAGCTGGTCGCGGAGGTCGGCGTCGGGACGATCGCGGCCGGCGTTGCAAAGTGCAACGCCGACCACATTCTCATCTCGGGCCACGACGGCGGCACGGGCGCGTCCCCGATCTCGTCGATCCTGCACGCGGGTATCCCGTGGGAGATCGGCCTCGCGGAGACGCAGCAGACGCTTGTTCTGAACGACCTGCGGTCGCGCGTCGCCGTGCAGACGGACGGACAGCTGAAGACGGGGCGTGACGTCGTGATCGCGGCGCTGCTCGGCGCCGACGAGATGGGCTTCGCGACCGCGCCGCTGATCGCAACGGGGTGCGTGATGATGCGCGCCTGCCACCTGAACACGTGCCCGGTGGGCGTCGCGACGCAGGACCCCGAGCTGCGCAGGCGCTTCCGCGGCAAGCCGGAGCACGTGATCGAATACTTCTTCCACGTCGCCGAGGACGTGCGCGAGATCATGTCGTCGCTGGGCGTGCGCCGGTTCGAGGACCTGGTCGGGCGGGTCGACCTGCTCGAGCCGGACGAGGCGCTCGTGCACTGGCAGGCGCGAGGCATCGACCTGACGCAGCTGCTCCGCGCGCCCGACGTGCCCGCCGGGACGCCGCTCCGGCGAACAGAGGCGCAGGTCTCACCACTCGATGATGCGCTCGACCACCGGCTGATCGACGCGGACGGCGGGGCGTTCGCGGTGCGCAACGTGAACCGCTCCGTGGGCGGTCTCCTCTCGCACCACCGCACAAAACACGGCCGGCGTGAGCGCCGCCGCTACGAGCTCCACGGCTCCGCCGGGCAGTCGTTCGGCGCGTGGCTCGCGCCGGGCCTGGAGCTGACGCTCGTCGGCGACGCGAACGACTACGTCGGCAAAGGCCTCTCGGGCGGCATCCTCGCGATCCGGCCGCCGGACGACGCGATGTTCCGAGCGGAGGAGAATGTGATCGTCGGCAACACCGTGCTCTACGGCGCGACGTCGGGACGCGCCTACCTTCGCGGCCTCGCCGGCGAGCGCTTCGCAGTCCGGAACTCCGGCGCCGTCGCGGTCGTCGAGGGTGTCGGCGATCACGGGTGCGAGTACATGACGGGTGGTCGTGTCCTCGTCCTCGGGCCGACCGGTCGCAACTTCGCCGCCGGGATGAGCGGCGGGATCGCCTTCGTCCTCGACCTCGATCCGGCGACGTGCAACCGGCAGAGTGTCGACCTCGAGGCCCTCGAGGCGGAGGACGAGGAGGAGGTCCGCGCGCTCCTGCGCGAGCACGCGGACCGCACACGCTCGCCGGTGGCCGCAGCCCTGCTCGGCGACTGGAACGCGGTCCGCTTCACGAAGGTGATGCCGCACGACCTGAAGGCCGTGCTCGACCTGCCGATCTCTGCGGGCGGCATCGGCTTCGTGACGCGCGAGTCGGAAGAGGCGGTCGCCTAGTGGGCCGCATCGGCGCGTTCAAGAAGGTGGCGCGGGTCGAGGCACCGGTGCGCGACCCGCGCTCGCGCACCGGTGACATGCGCGAGTTCGTCGGAACGCTGGAGCTGACCGAGCTGCGCGAGCAGGCCGCGCGCTGCATGGAGTGCGGCGTGCCGTTCTGCCACGGCGGCTGTCCGCTCGGGAACCTGATCCCCGACTGGAACGACCTCGTCTACCGCGACAACTGGCGCGAGGCGATCGTGCAGCTGCACCGCACGAACAACTTCCCCGAGCTCACGGGCCGGCTGTGCCCCGCGCCGTGCGAGGCGGCCTGCGTGCTCGAGATCCAGGAGGGCGACGCGGTTGCGATCAAGCAGGTGGAGCGCGCGATCGTCGACCGAGCCTGGGAGGAGGGGTGGATCGTCCCGCAGCCGGCTGAGCGGCCGACGGGGCGCAGCGTCGCCGTCGTCGGCTCCGGTCCGGCGGGGCTCGCGTGTGCGCAGCAGCTCGCGCGCACCGGCGAGCGGGTCGTCGTCTTCGAACGCGACGAAGCGGCCGGCGGGCTGGTCCGCTTCGGTGTGCCGGAGTTCAAGATCGAGAAGCACCTGGTCGAGCGGCGCGTCGAGCAGTTGCGCGCCGAAGGCGTCGAGTTTCGCCTCGGCGTCGAAGTCGGCGCGCTCGAAGAGCTGGGCGAGTTCGACGCGGTCGTGCTCGCCGTCGGCGCGCGAGTGCCGCGCGACCTGCCCGTGCCGGGGCGAGAGCTGCCCGGCGTGCACTTTGCGATGGAGTACCTCTATGACCGCCAACGCCGCGTCGGCGCGATCAGCGCCGAGAGCAAGCACGTGGTGGTGATCGGCGGCGGCGACACGGGAGCCGACTGCGTCGGCCACGCGCATCGCGAAGGCGCGGCTTCGGTCACGCAGATCGAGCTCGTCGGCCAGCCACCGGTGTCGCGGCCGGACGATCTGACGCCGTGGCCGTCCTGGCCGATGAAGCTCCGCACGTCGTACGCGCTCGAGGAGGGCGGAGAGCGCGACTTCTCGATCTCGACGACCCGGCTGTCCGGCAACGGCCGCGTCGAGCAGATCCACTGGCAACGGAACAGCGGCCGGCCGCCGTTCAAGCTCGTGCCGGGGACGGAAGTGGTGCGGCCGGCCGAGCTCGTGCTCCTCGCGATGGGCTTCACCGGCCCGGAGCCCGGGTTGGTCGGGCGGGCGGTCGACGGCGCGTTCGTCACCGGCGACGCCCGCCGTGGGCAGTCGCTGATCGTCTGGGCGATCGCGGAAGGGCGGGCGACCGCCGCGGCGGTCCGGGGTTGGCTCGACGCGCGCGACGCTTCAGTTTGGATACCGACAGCCCGGCGCGGGGAGTACACTCCGGCCCGATGAGGCGGACGATGAACGAGATGCACGACGAGAAGTGCGCCGTCGCCGCGACGGCGGAGATCGTCGCGACCAAGTGGACGCCGCTGATCGTCCACGACCTCTCGGAAGGCCCGCGCCGCTTCAAGGAGCTCGAGCACTCCTGCCCCGGCATCAGTCCGCGCACGTTGTCGGAGCGGCTGGACATGCTGGAGGAGCACGGTGTGCTCGTACGGCGAAGCTACCCCGAGTCGCCTCCGAGGGTGGAGTACGAGCTGACCGACAAGGGTCGCGCGCTCCTTCCGATCATCCGCGAGATGCGGAAGTTCGGGCGCGCGTGGATCGTTCCTCAGTCGACTCCCCGGCGCCGGGCTGCGGCGCGGCGCTGACGAAGAGCTCCCGCTGCGCGACTGCGCGGTTGACCGCGTTCACCAGCGCGCGTAGCGACGCGCTGACGATGCTCGGGTGCAGGGCGACGCCCCAGACCGGCTCGTCGTCGACGTCCGCCTCGATGTAGGCGGCGGCCGTCGCGTCTGCGGCGGCGCTGAGCGCGTGCTCGTGGTAGTCGCGAAGGGCGATGTCGACGCCGAAGCCGCGCGCGAACGCGTCGACCAGCGCCGCGATCGGCCCGTTGCCGACGCCTTCGATCGCGTGAGGCTCTCCGTCGACGGCGACCTCCGCGGCGATGTGGTCCTCGGTGCCGCTCGAGTGGGTGTAGGAGACGAGCGCATAGGGCGCCGTTCGCGCGAGGTAGTGCTCGTGGAACAGCGCGAGGAGCTCGTCCGCGCTGAGCTCACCGCCGCGGAGATCGGTGACCGCCTGCACCTTCTGCGCGAAGTCGACCTGCAAGCCGCGCGGGAGCGCCAGATGATGCTCCGTCTCCATCAGATAGGCGATGCCGCCTTTGCCGGACTGCGAGTTGACGCGGATGATCGCCTCGTAGCTGCGTCCGAGATCCTGCGGGTCGATCGGGAGGTACGGCACGTCCCAGAGCTCCGACTGCGAGCGCTGCTGCGCGTACATCCCCTTCTTGATCGCGTCCTGGTGCGAGCCGGAGAACGCCGTGTACACGAGCTCGCCGACCCAGGGATGGCGCGGATGGACGAGCAGCTCGTTGCATTCCTCGACGATCCGCTTCGCCTCGTCGAGCTGTGACAGGTCGAGCTTCGGGTCGACGCCCTGCGTCAGCAGGTTCAGCGCCAGCGTGATCAGGTCGACGTTGCCCGTCCGCTCGCCGTTGCCGAACAGCGTGCCTTCGACGCGGTCCGCGCCGGCCATCAGGCCGAGCTCGGCGGTCGCGACCGCGGTTCCACGATCGTTGTGTGGATGGACGCTGAGGACGATCGCATCGCGGGCCGAGAAGCGCCGCTGGAACCACTCGAGCCGGTCCGCGTAGACGTTCGGTGGGAACGCCTCGACCGTCGTCGGGAGGTTCACGATCATCCTGTCGTCCGGCGTCGGGCCCCAGACCGCTGCGACGTTCTCGCAGATCTCGAGCGCGAGCTCGAGCTCGGTGCCGTGGAAGCTCTCCGGTGAGTACTCGAAGACGACCTCCGTCGCCGTCCGGGCGGCGAGCTCCTTGCACAGCTCCGTGCCGCGGACGGCGAGCTCGATGATCCCGTCGGCTGCGAGGCGAAAGACGACGCGTCGCTGCGTCGTCGACGTCGAGTTGTAGAGGTGGACGATCGCGCGCTCGGCGCCGTCGATCGCCTCGAACGTCCGGTTGATCAGCTCGGGCCGCGCCTGCGTGAGCACGGCGATCGTCGTGTCGGCCGGGATCCGGCTCTCGTCGACGAGCTGGCGGACGAAGTCGAAGTCCGCCTTCGACGCGGCCGGGAACCCGACCTCGATCTCCTTGACCCCGAGCGCGACGAGGAGGTCGAACATGCGCTGCTTGCGCGTCGGGTCCATCGG
>DASXDB010000043.1:0-5424 GCA_036490895.1 Gaiellaceae bacterium | reverse complement strand
ATAAGCACGATCGCAGCTCCCACAAGCTGTACCGCATCCAGGGACTCGTTGAGCCAGAGCCACCCGACGATCGCGCCAACGACGGGTTCTAGCATCGCGACGATCCCTGCCGTCGTCGCACTCACGTGGCGAAGGGCACTTCCCCACGCGAGCAGCGACACCGCGTCGCGTCCGCCGACGACGTGCTCCGCGAGTAGCACGTAGAGCGCATACGCGAATGCGCCGCCGAGCGCGAACGCGAGCCCCGCGATCGACAGCGACTTGCCGCCGCCGAAGACGTCGACGATCAGACCGAGACCGGTGAGTGCGAGCCCGAGCGCGACCCAGATGCGCCGGCGAACAGGTGCGTGTTGCACGAACCGCGACCAAAGTGCGACGAGCAGCGGTGCGAGGTATTCGACAAGCAGCGCGATGCCGATCTCCAGTCGGTGGATCGCGAGGAAGTAGAAGAACTGCACGAACGCAAGACCGCCCATGCCGAACGCGACGAGGTACGGAAGCTCACGCCGTGTGAGCCGCAACCGGTTCGGCGCGGTCACCGCGAGGATCGCGACCAGGCCGGCGGCGGCACCGAGCGAGCGAACCTGCGCGAGTCGCTCGGACGAGAGGCCCGTCGCGAGGATCGTCTTCGAGACGCCGCCGTTCAGCCCCCACAGCGCGGCGGCGACGGCGGCCATCAGGTAGCCGAGCCTCGGGCGCCGGTGGCGCGCCGGCTCGACCGGGAACGCCGCCTCGCTCACCTACACTCCGTCGAGCAGAACGGGACGTAGCTCAGCCTGGTCAGAGCGCCGCCTTTGGGAGGCGGAAGCCGTCGGTTCGAATCCGACCGTCCCGATGAGCGCTACAGCAGCCAGTCGCCGGCGCGCAGGATCGGCACGGCTTCGCCCGACGCGGTCACGCCGTCGACCTCGAGGTCGTTCGAGCCGATCATGAAGTCGGTGTGGATCGACGAGTGGTTCACGCCCTTGTCGACGCGCTCCTCAGGGCTCAACTCGCTGGCCCAGTCGACCGCCTGCAGGATCGGTGCGCCGAGGGCGATGTGCGACGACGCGTTCTCGTCGTAGAGCGTGTCGTAGAAGACGAGCCCCGTCTCGCCGACTGCCGAGTGGCCGTCGACGAGCGCGACCTCGCCCAGCCGCGCCGCGCCCTCGTCGGTCGCGACGTGTGTGCGCATCACGTCTTCGCCCGTTCCCGCCTTCACCTCGACGGCGCGTCCGCCCTCGAAGCGGATCTCGAGGTCCCGCACGATGTTGCCCTGGATCTGCAGCGGCAGCGTCGAGCGGACGTGGCCTTCGACGCGACGCGAGTCGGGAGTCGTGAACACCTCTTCGGTCGGCATGTTCGCGACGTGGTCGATGCCGTTCGAACGGTCGAGCGCGGCCTGCCAGGCGCTCTTCGGATGGAGGCCGATCAGCAGGTCCGTACCGGGGCCGCGGTAGCGCAAATGGTCGAACTGCCGCTCGTTCAGCGCAGCGGCGCGCGCTTGCAGGCGTCCGAGGTGCTCGCGCCACGCGGCGATCGGGTCGTCGGCGTCGAGACGAACGGCGTGTGCGACCGCATCCCAGAGGCGCTCGACGTCCGGCTCGTCGAACACGGTGCGTGCCCAGCCTTCGTTTGGATACGCGACGATCGACCAATTGCAGAGGCCGTCGGTCAGGCGGAGCGACGCCTCGGCGACCTCCTTCATCCGTGCCTTGCCGACGCGTTCTCCGTCGAGGTCGGAGTAGAGCTCGGGCTCCGGATTGCCCGAGATGGCGAGCAGTGCGCCGCCGATGCGGCCGAGCTCCTCGTAGCGCTCGACCGCCCAGGGCGGCGAGTAGCCGAGCTGGTCTTCGGCCGCGTTTGCGATGTGTGCACGACGCACGTGTTGGTCGCCGTACTGGACGTCGACGAACGATGCGCCGGCCTCGTACGCAGCGCGCGCGATCTCGCGCGCGAACGGGGCGTGCTCGACGAGTGCGTTGACGGCCAGCACCTGCCCCGGCTGCAGGTTCACGCCGACATTGACGGCGAGCTGGGCGTACTTGCGGCGACGGTCGTCTGCGGCGGACAAGGCGCCGAACGATAGCCAGCCGCGCGTGTGTGTCGGCTGGCCGGGGCGCTCCGTAGACTGGCCGAGCCGTGAAGGGTCTGCTCGCAGCGGTCGTCGTCGCCCTCCTTGTCTCGGCGTGCGGGTCGGGCGGGCAGCCGATCTACACCAAGGACGCAACCGAGGCGTGCCTCCGAAAGGTCGCCTTGCAGCCGCGGCCGATCACCGAGACGGCCGATTTCGTCGCGAACTCGGCGACAGGTGGCGCCTTCGTCGTCCAGCTGGTCGACAACCGCGTGACCGTGTCCTTCGGCGAGACGCAGGCGGACGCCGACAACATCGATCAGGCGTATCGCCGCTTCAAGGCGCACAACGTCGGCATCAACGACGTGCTCCGCCGGCAGGGGAACGCCCTGATGCTCTGGCACGTCCACCCGCAGGACAGCGACCTGGCAACGATCACGGGCTGCCTCAAGCGCTAAACACATCAATCTATTTTGATGTAATATCGTGGGCGTGGAGACACGCCCACCGGTCCTGCTTCAGCTCGCCGGCCACCCGATCCGGTGGCGGTTGCTCGCCGAGCTCGCCTCCTCGGACCGCCGCGTCCGCGAGCTGACGGATGCCGTAGGCCAGCCCCAGAACCTCGTCTCGTATCACCTGCGGCTTCTCCGGTCGGGCGGCCTCGTGGCTGCGCACCGGAGCGCGTTCGACGGCCGCGACTCGTATTACGGCCTCGACCTCGAGCAGCACGGCGAGCTGCTCGCCGCGATGCGTGCGTTCGTGACCGCGGACCCACCCGCGACGCGTCCGTTGCGGATCCTCTTTCTCTGTACCGGTAACAGCTCGCGCTCGCAGATCGCCGAGGCGCTGATCGAGCGTCTTTCAGGCGGTGCGGTGCGCGCGTGGAGCGCCGGCAGCAAGCCGAAGCCGCTGCATCCGAATGCGGTCCGCGTGATGGCCGCCCGCGGGATCGACATCTCCCACAACGAGACCAAGCCGCTCGAACGCTTCAGCGAGGAGCGGTTCGACCTCGTGATCACGCTCTGCGACAAGGTGCGAGAGGTGTGCCCGGACTTCCCGGACACCCCGTCCGCCCTCCACTGGAGCGTTCCCGACCCGGCGACGGCGCCGGGTACGGACGACGAGACCTATGCCGTCTTCGAGCGGACCTCGGTCGACCTCGAGGCGCGCATCACCTTCCTGCTCCACCGGCTCGGAGTCGGCGGAGCCGATCGAGGAAAGGAGTGAGCATGAAGCTCCCGTATCAGGAGCCTCTCGTTCCGATCGAGCCGGGTGCGCGGCAGATTCCGGAGCCGCCCCGCCGTGGCGAGCCGGGCGGCCCGCCGTGCGGCATCTGCACCGGAAAGTCGACGTCGGCGGTGTGGTCCGACGAGAACTGGACGCTTCATCCGCCCGTCGGCGGCAGCCTGCCGGGCGCCGTCTGGCTTGCGAGCCGCGTCCACGCCGATTCGTTCTCGGACCTGCCGGCCGACGTCGCGTCCGCGTTCGGGCCGGTTGCGGCCCGTGTCGAGCGGGCGATCCTCTCGCGCGGCGACGTCGGCCGCGTCCATCTCTACCGCTGGGGCGACGGCGGCGCGCACTTCCACGTCTGGTTCATCCCGCGGCCGCTCGGGATGCTCGAAGCCTCCGGGATGGCGCTGCCGCTCTGGGAGGACGTGATGCCGAACGTGACCGACGAGGAACTCGCCGACGCGGCGCGGCAGGTAGCGGCCGCGATGTGAACGTGAGCGGCTCGCTCGCTCGGCGCCTCGGCACGACCGACGCGGTCGTCATCGGCCTCGGGTCGATGATCGGCGCGGGCGTCTTCTCGGCGTTCGCGCCGGCCGCGTCGGCAGCCGGCAGCGGCCTCGTGATCGGGCTGCTGCTCGCGGCCGGCGTCGCGTACTGCAACGCGGTCGCATCTGCGCAGCTCGCGGCGCAGTACCCGACGTCGGGCGGCACATACGTGTACGGACGCGAGCGTCTTGGCGAGTGGTGGGGCTTCCTCGCCGGCTTCGGGTTCGTCGTCGGCAAGACCGCGTCGTGCGCGGCGATGGCGATCACGTTCGGTGCGTACGTCGTTCCAGGCTCGGAGTGGGGACGACGCGGGGCGGCGCTCGCCGCCGTGACCGTGCTCACCGCCGCGAACCTGCGCGGCATCTCGCGCACGGCCCGGCTCGCGCGCGTGCTCGTCGCGGCGTCGGTGCTGGCGTTGGCGGTCGTCGTCGGCGCGATCGCATTCGGCAGCCGCACGTCGTCGTCTCACATCGGCAGCGTGTTCGCCAACGGCGGCGTCTACGGCGTGCTCCAGGCCGCCGGACTCTTGTTCTTCGCCTTCGCCGGCTATGCGCGGATCGCGACGCTCGGTGAAGAGGTTCGCGATCCGGAGCGCACGATCCCGCGCGCGATCCCGCTCGCCCTCGGGATCACGGTCGTCCTCTATCTCGTCGTCGGCGTCGTCGCGCTCGCCGCGGCAGGTCCCGCCGTGCTGGCGGCGAGCCACGCGCCGATCACCGCTGCGGTGCGTGCGGCGGGCGCCGCCTGGTCGGTGCCGGTCGTGCGAGTGGGTGCGGCCATCGCGAGCCTCGGATCGCTGCTCGCCCTGATCGCGGGAATCGGGCGCACGGCGCTCGCGATGGCGCGCAACGGCGATCTGCCGCGCGGCCTCGCCGTCGTCGAGGAGCGGCGTCAGGTTCCTGCGCGCGCGGAGCTGGCGGTCGCGGCGGTCGTCGCGCTGCTCGTCGTGACGACGGATCTGCGCGGCGCGATCGGCTTCTCGTCGTTCGGCGTGCTCCTCTACTACGCGGTCGCGAACGCGTCGGCGTTCACGCAGGACGCCGCGCACCGGCGCTGGCCGCGCGCGCTCAACGTCGTTGGTCTCGTCGGGTGCGTGACGCTTGTCGTGACGCTGCCCGTCGCCTCGGTCACGGCGGGCATCGCCGTGCTGGTCGTCGGCGTCGCTCTCAGAGTCCTTCTTCGGCGAGGAAGCGCCGGAACCAGTAGAGGAACACGACGAACAAAACGATCGCCTGCTCACTCGCCATCGTCACCCCCGCGATCTCCTGGTCGGTGAGCGGGCTCAGCCCCCAGATGCGCGGGTGTACGTCGACGTAGTAGTCGTAGACCGGTCGCGGCAGCAGCGCGAGCAAGAGGCCGAGCGGCGCCGCGAGCACGAACGACGCGAATGCGTACCCGGCGCGTGCGCCGGACGCGAGCCGGCGCGGCGCGTCGTGGACGAGCGGCCACCAGAGGAGCAGGCCGGTGCCGAAGTAGCACGCGTGCTCGATGTGGATCAGCCACGACTGATGCTCGAGCGCGTAGTCGTAGACCGGCGGGACGTGCCACGCGAAGTAGTCGGCGAGCCACACGGGTAGCGCGACCGCGGGGTGGAC
>DASXDB010000042.1:0-10170 GCA_036490895.1 Gaiellaceae bacterium | reverse complement strand
GAGTCCGGGTGCGGCAAGTCGACGCTCGGCCGGGCGATCGTCGGGCTCTGCAACCCGACTGCAGGAACGGTCAGCTACCGCGGCGAGACGCTGACGGCCAAGCGCGAGCGGTCGCGGCGCCGGCGCATCCAGATGGTGTTCCAGGATCCGTACTCGTCGCTGAACCCGCGGCTGACCGTGCGGCAGACGCTGTCCGAGCTGCTGCTCGCACACCGGTTGGTGCCGAAGGCGTCGGTCGAGGCGCGCTGCCGCGAGCTGCTCGACCTGGTCGGGCTCGGAGCCAGGGCGCTCGACGCCCATCCGCGGCAGTTCTCCGGCGGCCAGCGCCAGCGGGTGGCGATCGCACGCGCGCTGGCGCTCGAGCCCGAGCTGTTGGTCGCCGACGAGCCGGTGTCGGCGCTCGACGTCTCCGTGCAGGCGACGGTGCTGAACCTGCTCGAGGAGCTGCGGGAGAAGCTCGGCCTCACGATGCTCTTGATCGCGCACAACATGGCGGTCGTCCGGCACGTGGGCGACCGCGTCGCGGTCATGTACCTCGGCCGGATCGTCGAGGAGGCGCCGACGGACGAGCTGTTCACGAACCCGCGGCATCCGTACACGCAGGGACTGCTGCGCGCGGTACCGAGGCTCGTTCCCGGCCGTGTGTCGGAGGGCGCGGGCGTCGTCGGAGACCCGCCGAGCCCGGTCGACCTGCCGACCGGCTGCAGGTTCCATCCCCGCTGCCCGATCGCCCAGGAGCCGCTCTGCTCGACGGAGGATCCGACACTCACGGGTGCGTCGGTCGATGAGCACCTCGCGGCGTGCCACTTCGCGTGGACGGAGCGACCGCCTGCGCACGTTCCCGAGGTGATCGAAGAAGCGACGTGAACGTCGCCGCGCGTTGCGGATCGCGACAGCGGGTACGGCTCGGCCCATGGCCGGAACGACCGAAGCCGCGATCCTCGAGGCGCTCCGCGCAAACGAAGGGCTGGGCCTCGGACGAGCTCGGACCGGGTTGATGACCAAGGAGGTCGCCGAGCGCGCACGGCTGTCGCTCGGCGACGCGCAGACCACGCTGAACGACATGGCGAACCGCGGCCTCGTCCACCGCTCGACCTTCTATTGGTACTCGGGCGCCGCCCCGAGCCCGGCCGACGAGCCGGCGTCGTAGCGACATAGGTCGTTCGCCCGATGTGCGGCCGGGGGCCGCCGTTGCAGAGTCGCTCAACACGACGCACAAGGAGGAGTCATGTCGGAGTCAACGCACGCTGCAGCCGCGCCGATCAAGGTGGGGGTGATCGCGGACCAGACGGGACCACTCTCGTTCGTCGGGATCGCGAACGCGAACGTGGCCCAGATGGTGATCGACGACCTCAACGCCGAAGGTGGCCTGCTCGGACGTCCCGTGATCCTGGTGATCGAGGACAGCGCGACCGACGACGCCGTCGCTGCCGCCAAGGCGGCAAAGCTCGTCGGCCGCGATCAGGTGGACGTCGTCTTCGGCGGCATCTACAGCTCGACGCGACAGGCGATCAAAGGCCCGGTCGTCGACGAAGGCGAGACGCTCTACATCTACCCGGAGCAATACGAGGGGCAGGAGTCCGACCCGCTCCTCTTCTGCACGGGCCCGGTGCCCGCCCAGCAGGTCGACCCGTTGCTCCCGTGGCTGATGCGCGAGACCGGAGCGAAGACGTTCTATCTCCCGTCGGCCGACTACATCTGGCCGCACGTGCTGAACGCGCGCGTGAAAGAGGTCGTGGCGGCGAACGGCGGCTCGATCGTCGGCGAGGAGTACTTCCCGCTCGACCACACCGACTATCGCGAGACCGTAGAGAAGATCACCGCGAGCGGCGCCGACGCCGTCTTCAACACGATCGTCCCGCCCGGAGTGACGCCGTTCTTCGCCGAGCTGTACGAGTCCGGCTTCACGCGGCGCGGCGGACAGCTCATTTGCACCTACTTCGACGAGAACTTCCTGAACATGGTGCCGGCCGCCCACGTCGAAGGCCTCTACGGCTGCCTCGATTACTACCAGGCCGTCGCCGACCCGTTCAGCCGCACGCTGCTCGGGCGGTACGAGACGCTCTATCCGGGTGACGCCAAGTTCACCGGCGGCAGCGCCTGCTCGGGCCTTTACCGCGGCCTCCGGCTCTGGGCCGCGGCGGTGACCGAAGCCGGGTCGCTCGCGCAGGACGACGTGATCGCCGCGCTGGATCATGCACGGCTCGACGAGAGCCCGGGCGGCCCGGCGGCGATGGTCCCCGGCCAGCACCACCTGCGCCTGAACATGTACATCGCCCAGGCTCGAAGCGGCAGCTTCGAGATCGTCGAGAACCTCGGCGTCATCGATCCCAAGGAGCGGCTCGTCGAGTCGCCGGTCCTCACCGGTTAGGGCTCCGGCGGGGCGGCGGCAACGCCGCCCCGCCCAGAACGTGCAACGGTCTCGTGGTGCGCTCGTTGACCGTTCGCCTGGCGACCCGCTACCTCGGTGCGCTCCATCGTGTTCTCTACTCGGCGAGCGGCGGGCGGATCGGCTCCCGGATCTGGGGGCTCGAGATCGTGCTGCTCACGACCACCGGCCGAAAGACCGGCAAGCCGCGCACGGTGCCGCTTTGTTCGCTGCGCGACGGTGAGAGCTTCGTCGTGATCGCGTCGTACGGCGGGCTCGACCGTGCGCCGTCGTGGTGGTGGAACCTGCAGCACGAGCCGCGGGCGACCGTCCGACTCGGTCGGGTCACTCACGCCGTCGTCGCGCGCGAGGCGATGCTCGACGAGCGCGAGCGCCTCTGGGCGCAGGTGATCGCCCGCGCGCCCGGCTATCTCGGCTACCAGCGACGGACGACCCGCCGCATCCCGGTCGTGCTACTCGAACCTCGGCGCACTCAGCCGTTCGCCGCCTGACCGATCGCGACGTTGAGCTTCTCGAGCTCGGACTCGGAGCGGTCGATCATCCGGTTCAGGTCAGCGCGGAACTGCGGGTCCATCGCGGCGTCCGCCTTCTCGAACGCCGTGCGCGCGCTCGTGCATGCAGCGATGACGATCGTCAACATGCTCCGCTGGCTCACCAGCTCGGTAACGGACAGGCTCACCAGGCTCCTCCTGACCAACGCCCGTCGTTCCAAACCTGACCGGCTCTAGGTGCGAGGATCCTCGTCGTCCGCGACGAGACCGGCCACGCCGTCCTTCTCGACCACGACGTACCCGTCGCGCTCGGCGATCACGTGCTCGATCGCGATGTCCTCGTGGCCCTCCGCGAGCAGGAAATGCGTTCCGGCCTGCCGGATGCGTTCGTACTCCGCCACGGTCAGTGACACCCGCTCGAAGCAGCCGCTGGTCGCGCACTCGCAGATGAACTCGAACGGCTCCTGCCCATGCAGCCCGCTCGCAAGGCCCCGGATGTTCTCGTTCAGCGCCCTGAAGAGCGATTCGTTCTTCGCGAGCCGCTCTTCCTGGTCTTCGGTCACCGCCGCCCAGCCTACTCCGATTGCGTGCCGTCTCTTGCAAACGCGGCGGTCTCGTTCGACAATCAACCCTGAGCGATGCGGCGGGCACTCACGATCCTTGGTGTGGCACTGGTTCTGGGCATCGGCGTGACCGCCGCCGTGGCGCTCGCGGGAAGCGGCCGGTCGAAGGACGACCCGGCGTCGACGCCTGCAACCACGGCGCCGGCCAAGGTGTGGCTCTGTCACCACACGGGCTCGGGGAAGCATCCCTACCACCTGATTCATGTCTCCTCGCACGCGGTGCCGGCCCACCGGCGCCACGGCGACGTCGACCCGGGCGTGGGCCACTCGTGCCCGACGACTCAGCCGGCCGGCACGAAGACGCACGGCAAGAGCGGCGCGCACGACGAGAAAGCGCCGTAACAGGCAGAGCACATCGGTTCGCCGAGCGAACCGCTACCTTGCCCTCATCAGCACCGACACCTCTCTGCAGAAGGTCCTTGCGCGCTACGCGGTCCCGCAGCGCAGCCGCGCGATCTCGAACATCTTCACGTCGGTCGTCGTCTACCTCGCGCTGATCGTCGCCGCCTGCCTCGCGCTCAGGTTCTCGCCGTGGGTCGCGGGCGCGCTCTCGGCCGTGGCAGCAGGCTTCCTGCTTCGCACGTTCATCGTCTTCCACGACTGCGCGCACGGCTCGTTCCTGAAGTCGAAGCGCACGAACGCGTTGCTCGGCGCGGCGCTCGGCGTGCTCGTCTGCACGCCGTTTGCCGTATGGCGGCGCGAGCATGCGATCCATCACGCGACCGCCGGCGACCTCGATCGCCGCGGCGTCGGCGACATCCAGACGCTGACCGTCGACGAGTACCGCGCGTCGCCGTGGTGGGAGCGCCTTCGCTATCGGCTCTTCCGAAACCCGTTCGTCATGTTCGGGCTCGGCCCGTTCTGGGTCGTGCTGCTCGGGCCGCGAGTCGTCTCGTGGAAGGCGCCGCGCCGGTTGCAGCGGAGCGTGCTCGGCACCGACCTGACGTTGGTCGTCCTCGTCGTCGCGCTCTGCTGGCTGCTCGGCTGGCAGGGATTCCTGATCGTGCAGTTGCCGGCGCTCCTCGTTAGCGGCGGCATCGGCATCTGGCTCTTCTACGTCCAGCATCAGTTCGAGGACACTTACTGGCAGTCGGGCGAGACGTGGTCGTACGACGACGCCGCGCTCAAGGGCAGCTCACATCTACGGCTTCCGCGCGTGCTGCGGTTCCTGACCGGGAACATCGGCCTGCACCACGTCCATCACCTGAGCGCGCGCATCCCGAACTACAACCTGCAGGCGGCGCACAACGAGAACGCGGCGCTGCACAGCGTCCCGACGATCTCGCTGCTCGACGGGCTGAAGGCGACGCGGCTCAAGCTGTGGGACGAGCGGCAACGGAAGCTCGTAGGCTTCCGCGCCGCCCGCGCCACGCGCTAGCGCGGCCTGCGCCGGCGGCGGTTCGGCTGGCCCTGGCGGGCCGGCTTCGCGGCGGCCATCCCGGCCTCCGTGAACCGCTTGCCGTGGCCCAGCCTCGAGGCGAGCCGGCTGACGTCCGCCTGCTGCTCGGGCAGCACGAACGTGATGCCCGTTCCGTCGCGGCCCGCACGGCCTGTGCGGCCGACGCGATGGACGTAGTCCTCGTCGCTCCCCGGCGGATCGAAGTTGATCACGTGTGTGATGTCGTCGACGTCGAGCCCACGGGCCGCGACGTCGGTCGCGACGAGCGTCGGAACCCTGCCGGACGTGAAGCGCGCGAGCGCGCGCTCACGCTGGTTCTGCGAGAGGTTCCCGTGCATCGCGACGGCGCGAAGGTCGGCGTTGCCGAGCTTCTTCACGAGCTTGTCTGCGCCGTGCTTCGTCCGGACGAACACGAGGGTGCGACCGCCGGCGTTCAGGTGCTCGATCAACCGGTCGAGCTTCGAGTCGACGGTCACCGGCACGAAGCTGTGGTCGACCTGTCCGCGTTCGCGCTCGGGCGGAGCCGTCGCGGCGAACCGAGAGGCATTGGCCGTGTAGGTCGCAGCGAGCTGCGCGACGGCTCCTTCGAGCGTCGCCGAGAAGAGCATCGTCTGGCGGTTCTTCGGCACGGTCTGCAGGATCCGGTCGACCTGCGGCTTGAAGCCCAGGTCGAGCATCCGATCAGCCTCGTCGAGGACGAGCACGCGCACGCGGCTGACGTCGATCATGCGACGCTCGAGCAGGTCGTTCATGCGGCCCGGCGTCGCGATCACGATGTTGGCGTTGCGCGACGCGCGCGCCTGCGCGCCGACGGACGTGCCGCCGTAGACGGTCGTGATCCGAAGGCGCTTCGCCTCTGCCAGCGGGCGGAGATCCTCCGCCACCTGGAGCGCGAGTTCGCGCGTCGGCACGAGCACGAGCGCCGCAGGGCGGCCGCTCGCGCCGTCGGTGCGCTCGACGAGCGGGATGCCGAAGGCGAGTGTCTTGCCCGAGCCCGTCGGCGACTGGGCCAGGATGTCGAGGCCCGCGAGGGCGTCGGGCAAGACGAACTGCTGAATTGCGAACGGCGTGTGAATGGCGCGCGCCGCGAGTACACGGACGACGGGCGCGCTGACGCCGAGCGCCTGGAAAGACTTGGTCATGCTGTTCAACTCCTTGGTTCAGGGTCGAGATGCAGAAACTCGAACGCCCTGAGAAGGAGAAACGAGAAGCCAGATCTCACGGCCACCGGACGGCGACCGTGTTGCCAAGGTAGCAGCTGCCGCCGCACGACCGCGCCGGCTGCGATGATCGGGCCGTGAACCCGAACAGGCTGCGCGAGATCGACATGTTCAGGCACCTCTCGAAGAGCGAGCTCGAACGGGTCGCCGGCTGGCTCCAGGTCTTCTCGATCCCGGCAGGCGACCAGCTCGTGCGCGAAGGAGCCTCGGCCCATGAGTTCTTCCTGATCGAGGACGGAGAGGCCGCCGTCCTGCAGGACGGCGAGCGCATCGCGATGCTCGGCCCGGGCGACTTCTTCGGCGAGATCGGGCTGGTGGAGACGGAGCGGCGAACGGCATCGGTCGTCGCCACGACGCCGATGGACGTGATCGTGATGTACCGGCCCGAGTTCGAGCAGATGAAGAAGGAGCTGCCGACCGTCGCCGATCAGGTGCAAGCGGCGATCCGCGCACGACTCGACCGAACCTGACCCGCTAGGACGCCTCCGCCGCTCGCAGCTTCTGCGCGAGCGACTGCAGGAGCTTTATTCCGATCGCGCCGTTTGCGAGCAGCAGCGGCCGAAACTCCCAGTACGTGAGGCCGTAGCAGTCGAGGTCGGTCACGGCCGTGATCGTCGCCGAGCGAACACCTTCGTCGATCAGCGCGATCTCGCCGAAATGGTCGCCCGCACGCAGGGTCGCGCGCGCCGTTCCGGCGACCGACACGCTCGCCTCGCCGGCCTCGATCAGGAAGAACGCCGCGCCGTCCGTTCCTTCCCGCATCGCCGTCTCGCCCTGCGCGAACGTTCGCCTCTTGAAGAGCAGCGCCACCTGCTGCAGCTCCTCGGTGTCGAGATCGGCGAAGAGCGACACGCGCCGCAACGCCTCGACCGGCGCGCCTGCCATCAGCGTGTCACCGCCCGGCACTGAAGGAGATAGAGCGTGCCGTCGGCGATCGCCCATTCGATGTCGCGGCCGGGGCCGTAGACGTCCTCGCAGCGGGTCGCGAGCTCGCCGAGCGCAGCGAGATCGTTCTCGCTCAGACACGGCCGCTCCACCGCGGCTGCCGGCACATCCTCCTCGAACGTGCCGCCGCCCTCCCGTCTGCGGATCGCGATTCGCTTCAGGCCCGGTCGGCTCTCGAGCACGTTCGTCTCACGGTCGAGGCGGTAGCTGTCCGGGATGACGAGCCCGGCGACCACTGCCTCGCCGAGGCCGAGGCTCGCCTCGATCATCCGCTCGTCTGCCCCCGTCACCGGATTGCGCGTGAACATCACGCCGGCCGTGTCGGGGTCGAGCAGGCGCTGCACGACGACGGCGACGCTCGGCCGCGTGAACAGCCCGACGCGTTTCCGGTAGCTGATCGCCGAGTCGGAGTTCGCCGACCACCAGATCTCGCCGAGCGCCGCCGGCAGCGCATCGACGGTCGGTACGTTCAGCAGCGTCAAGTGCTGCCCGGCGAAGCTCGCGTCCGCTCCGTCCTCGTCGACGGCGGACGAACGCACTGCAAGCGGCCCGCCGAGCGGCCGCACCGTGCTCGTGACCGACTCGACGGTCGCCGCGTCGCCCGCAGCGACCTCTTCGACCGTCGACCCGGAGAGCGCGAAGCCGTCAGGCACCGGCAGCCCAGCCCGAACCGCTTCCCCGAGCCCGACCGCCTTCGACCCGAACACCGAGGTGTCCGCCACCTCCCGGAGCGGCAAGACGCCCGTCACGCGAGAACGGTCACCTCGCCGGCGGTGCCGTCCACCCGCACCTGCGCACCGTCCGCGATCAGCTCCGTTCCTTGACGTGTGCCGACGACGCCGGGGATGCCGTACTCGCGCGCCACGATCGCGGAGTGAGAGAGGAGCCCGCCGCTGTCGGTGACGATCCCGCCGAGGAGCGGCAGCAGGATGTTGAACGCTTCCGTCGTCGACATCGTCACGAGCACGTCGCCCTGCACGATCCGATCGAACTCGGTCGGCCCGGAGACGAGGCGTGCGGTTCCTTCGTAGACCCCGGGGCTCGCAGCGAGCCCGCGCAGCAGGTGCTCCTCGTGCTCGGCCTCCGAGCTGCCGAACAGCGCGCCGAGCGCGACGCCCGTCCCACGCATGAGGCGTGCGATCCCCGGCGGCAACCCGGATGCGTCGGGCGGCAGGGGCGAGGGCGGGCCGAGGGTCGCCGGTGCGTCCTTCGCGCTGTGCGCGGCACGGTAGGCGGCCCGAGCCGCGAGCTCGTCGGCCGACGGCGCTTCCGCACCCGCGAGCAGACCGCACATCTCGTCGAGGCCGGCGTCGAGCAGATGTGCCGGCTCGTGAATGCGGCCGGCGGCCGCGAGCCTGCGACCGGCGCCGAGGGTCGCGCGCCGCATGATCCCCGACGCCCAGACGTCGCTGTACACACCGCGCTCGTCACGCAGCCGGTACATCAGGCGCGCCTCGCCGAGCAGCTCGTCGAACTCGTCGCGATGCTCCTCGGGAACCTGCGCGCGGACGCCGGCGATCCGCTCCTCGACGTCGTCGGCCGCGACGTCGCCCGCGACCGCGGTGCGGATCGCGCGCAGCAGCGCATCCGGAAGCTCGAGCGCGGACGGCTCAGAGATGTCGAAGCCGTCGAGCGGACGGTTGCCGACGAGATCGAGATACGCCGACACCGCCTCGCCCGTCTCACCCTCGCGCGTGCGCAGCTCGGCGAGCACGCTGCCCGCGTCGCCCGTCGATGCGAGCAGCTCCTGACCGGCCGCGTCGGCGCGGAGAGCGGCGACGAGCCGCTCGAGCTCGGCGGACGCTCCTGCCGAGACGGGGGAGGCGCCGCGCATCAACGCGAGCAGCTCCGCCGGCGGCACGTCCGTCCAGTCGGACAGATGTGCGAGGAAGTCGCCCGTCGGGACGACGGCGCTCGCGGTGAAGCGCATGTGCTGCGCGATCATCGCCGCGTGGTGGTCCCGGCAGCGGCGGAGATAGGCCTGCAGCTCGTCGTCGGACAGCGCGTCCGGGTCGACCGCCTGGAGCTCGCGGTGCTTCGCGATCGCCGTCGGCTTCGCGGTCTCGTCCCACTCGCGAAGCTGCTCCCGCCAGAGCTTGCCCGCGAACACCTCCTCCGCACGCGCGAAGCGCTGCGGGATCTCCTCCTCCGGCGCCGGTGCGACGCTCTTGTAGCCGAAGCCGTTCACGTACGACATCTGCAGCCCGCCCATGAGCATGCCGTAGTACCGGGCGAAGTCGGCTGTGCCGGCAGCGAACGCGGCGGGATGAACCTCGGTCCAGTAGCGCGTCAGCGGCCGTGGGAAGTGGACAGGATCGAGCTCGTACGACCCCGGGCCCGGGGCCTCGAAGTGAAGTTCGGGTGCCGCGGCAGTGTCGGTCATGCGAATCCTCTCGTCGTCGTCGAGGGCGATCATCTCCCAGCCCGCGATGCCGAAGCAACCGCCGGCAGGCCTCACCGGCACCATGGGCGGCAATGCGGGTCCGGCTGATCTGGCTCTGGCGGGTGGTGCTCGCCGGCTTCGCGGTCGCATACCTGCTGAGCGCGTCGCTGCAGCTCTGGCTGCCGCCGTGGCTGCCCTTCCTCGCGGCGGCTGCGGTCGAGGCGCAGTTCTTCGTCTCCGGAGCTCGTCGCCGTCCGCCGCGCGACCTGCACGCGGATCGCGGCCCGCAGGCGCGCGACCTCGCGGACTTCGGCTGGGCGGACGGGACGGACGAGCCCGGGGACGAGGAGCCGTCGGAGTCGCTCGAGGTGCACGACGTGCAGCCCGCCGCCCTTCCTCGCGCACCTGCGCGGCGGCGCCTGTTGCAGCTCGCGCTCGTGCTCGCGTTGCTTTCCGGCCTCTTCCTGCTCGATCGCTCGCGGCCGACGTGGCAGAAGCTGCCCGCGCACGAGCGTGCCGCGACACTCGCGATCCTCGAACGCCAGGCGACGAGGATCGCCGGCCATCAGGCGCAGGTCGTCTGCGACGTCGCGGGCCGGCACGTCGGGTACGTGCAGGATGCAGACGGGCTCGCGGTCGTCGGTGGACGGCGGATGTGGGTGACCTCCGGGATCTGCTACCGCCTCGCGAAGGTGCCGAGGATGAGCCTCTCGACCGAGA